>CAYGZI010000219.1:0-8622 GCA_964354245.1 uncultured Planctomycetaceae bacterium | reverse complement strand
GGTCTGTGGGAGCCCCGGGTGGGCAACCGCCCGGGGCCACCCGGTCCGTTTCGACACTCTCGATGAACGTGAACAACGACGACGCCATGGTTCCCAGTACGGCGCGTACGGTGTCCGGATCGAAGCCCCAGTCCTGGTCCAGGGAGGCGTCAAGCCAGTGCAGCAGGTGTACGGTAGCTACCGCCACCACCGCGCTCACCAAGGGCCAGATCCAGATCGCATTCGTGACGTAATGCCGAATCCGATAACGTTGCAGCCAAGTCATGCAAGTCCTCCGGAATTCCCGCCCCTTGATGGGGAGGGTCATGGACACGATCATGTCGGCGTGCCGCCGCGGCCAAACGCCTCGTCGATGATCGCCCGCAGCCGCGCAAGCGATTCGGACGTTGGAGGGTCGAAGTCCTGCATTTCATACACCCGGCCCAGAAACCCGTACTTGCTCTCACCGAAGCGCATATAGGGCAGCAGTTCGTAATCCACCACGTTCTTGTAGGGCTTGATGAACGCCAGAACGGCTCGGATATGGTCTTCGTCGTCGTTTACACCCGGGATGAGCGGAGTCCGGGCGATGAACGTCTTGTCGGGAAACGTCTCGTAGGCGCGATTGATGTTCTCAAGAACGCGCTTGTTGTCCACGCCCGTCCACTTCTTGTGCCGCTCCGGAATGGTCAGCTTGTGGTCATGGAGGACAAGATCCACGTGCGGCAGCACCTTCTCCACATGCGACCACGGCACGTTGAACGCCGTCTCGATCGCCGTGTTGATGCCGCGCGCGTGCGCCCCAGACAGCAGCCCTGCGGCGAAGTCGGCCTGGATCTGGCATTCACCGCCGCTGAGTGTGATACCGCCGCCCGATTCGCGGTAGAAGCTGCTGTCTTGCTCGACCTCGGCGAGCACCTCATCCACGGTCATCTCCTGGCCGAAGAGATAGAGCGCCTGCGGCGGACAGACCGGCACGCACTTGCCGCAGTTCGTGCAGAGATCCCAGTTGATCTGCACTCGGATGTCGGAATCGAGCGCAAAAATGGCGGACTCCGGGCACTGCTTGAGGCAGAAGCCGCACTCGTCCTTCCCGATGCACTTGCGGGGGTTGTAGGCCAATTCCGGCTTCGGATGGATGCTCTCGGGATTGCTGCACCACTTGCACCGCAACGAGCAAGCCTTGAGGAACACGGTCGTCCGCATTCCGGGGCCGTCGTGAATGGAGAAATGCTGGATGTTCAGGACAATTCCTTTGGGGACCGTTGTGTTCATGGCTGGTGAATTCATGATTTCACCTCGCCTTCACCCAGGGCGATGCCGAGCGACCGGGCGATCTGGACGAATACGCTGTTGTCCGGTACGGTGCGCACCTTGTTGATCGCCTCGGTCAGGGGGACGCATTTCAAATCGGGCGGCTGAAAGGCCACCATCACGCCGGTTTGATTTCCATCGAGCGTGCGCACCGCCGCGGCGCCGTAGCCGAGTCCCAGTTGCCGATCCACGGCCGTAGGCGGCCCGCCCTTGACCAACTGGCCGAGGACGAGCGGATAGGTCATCTGGTCAGTCAGCCGCTGAAGGTGACGAGCCACCGCCTGAGCCGCGCGACCGGAGCCTTCGATGACGTGCGAGCCTCCCGGGCCCGTGGCCCCCGGAGAAAGGGAGGCTCTCAGTGACTCTGGTGCGAGCGTCTCGCGATGGGGTTGCTCTCCGCCGCGCGGCAAGGCGCCCTCGGCCACCACCACCAGGCCAAAGGTCCGCCCCGCGCTGATTTTCTCCCTGAGCTTCGCGGCCACCTTCTCCAGGTCGTAGGGAATCTCCGGAATCAGCACCGCATCGGCGCACACGGCGATGCCGGCTTGCAGGGCCAGCCAGCCGGCGCGCTCGCCCAGCACTTCGACCACACCAATCTTCTGCGCCGATTGCGCTGCTTGTCGGACGCGCTCAAGCATGTCCACCGTAAAGCTCAGGGCGCTGTTGAATCCGAAGGAGAGTTGGGTCGCAGCCACATCGTTCTCGACGGAGGTCGGCACGCAGACCGTGCGGAGCCCTTGTCGGTGCAGCCGGAACAGGATGCTTAGCGCTCGTGGGCCGACGACGGAAATCACCGCGTCGATCTTCTCGGCCGCGATCTTCGCGATAAGCTGGCCGGAGCGATCCACTTCCTCCACCTGGTTCTCTGCGTTGACTTGCCGAACGCGAAATGGATCCGTACGGGTGGCGTTGCCCAGGATGGCGCCCCCGCCTGCGGAGAGGTTTTCCACAAGTTGTGGAGTTAGGGTAAGAAGGCCGCCATCAGCATAGCGCTCGGGAGCGAGCAACCCATCAAACCCGTCGCGGATGCCGACGACCTCCCACCCGAGTTCGTGCGCTGCCAGGACCGTGCCGGTGACGACGGCGTTCAGCCCGGGCACAAAGCCCCCACCGAAGTTGACGGCGATGCGTTTCCGAGGTGCTTGCATCGTTCAACTCCTTTCTTGAAGACGGTTATTGAAAAGGTCGTACGCGCCTTGCTCCTACTGCCGGAAGATCGCCACGAGCAGCGCCACAATTCCAAGCGCCCCGATCAGCGCTGCGACCACACCTGCAGTTGAGCGGGGCATGTCGGAGTATTGCTTCCGCATCTCTTTCATGTCCCGTCGGTATTCGAACGAACCGATCAAGAGTGACACCAGTCCGATGAGAATCATCGTGATCCCGAACTCACGCGGTCCGACGAGCTGGCCGGTGTAATCTCTTCCTGTCATCTCCAACTCGAAGAGCTTGTAAACAGTGAACCCGAAGGTGATCAGTGATGTTGCCGTTCTGACCGCGGCCATCACAGTACGGTCGTAGGCAAGACGTGTGCGCTCAAAAGCCAGCCTTGTCGACTCATCGAGCCGGGGAATGCCTTTCTCGGCCGGAGCGGCGGCGTCAGGCGTTTTTGGCGTTTCCATGTTAACCGTTTGGTTAGTGCTTGCGTATCCTGCATTCTTCCAGATCACCGGGCTGCCGGCCCGAGCGGCGGCGGAGATAGGCGACGATCCCGATGACTGCGGCGACGGCAATCAGCACGATGAGCGGAGAGGGCTTTGGGTGCAGGTAATCCAGACAGGAGAAGACCGTGTGCAGGATAGTAGCCAACTGGTTCACAACCGGGAAGCCGCCGCCTGCAAAGACCGTTACTCGTCCCGTCGAGCCGACCCGCAACGGCTGCTCCGGCTGGTCGTCCTGGAGCAGGATGACGACCTGAAACTCCTGGCCCGCCTGAGGCGTGTCGGCCTGCCGTGTCCGGCGCGGCTCCGTGTCTGGCAGGTTACCGCTGGGCACGCCTTGCCCCTGGACGACCCCGCGTCCGACGTGCTCCACTTTGCCGGTGCGGACGCGCCCGGGGTAGTTGCGGAGGCTGAAGTAGACCTCGTCACCGGGGCGGATCCTCTCCAGCCAGTTCTCCGGCACGGCCGCGACCAGCCGCCACTGCGTCGTGTCGATGACGCTGGCGACCGGTGTTCCCGGCCGGGCATACGTCCCCTTCGTTAGCTGGAAGTTGGCTACGATCCCATCCGCGGGCGCCCTGACGGTCGTCTGCTCCAAGGCGAGCGCCGCATCATTCAGGGCTTCCATCGCCTGCCGGACGGTGGGGTGGACGCTTTGTTGGAAGGGGTCGATGGCTGACGCCTTCTTGAGGTATTCTCGAAGCCGGTCCAACTCGGCGGTCACCTCTTTGATTTGGTGCGCCCTATCCTGGGTCTCAGCGGAAGACCCCGGTTGCCCCTGCTTCAGCCGTTCCAGGTCCGCCTGCCGGGTATCGACCACCCGGCGCAACGTCTTGACCGGATCCACCAGTACCTCCGCCTTGCCGCGGAGCGCGCGGGCTTCGCGGACTCCGGCTTCGGCCGCGCTGAACTGCAAGGACGACACTTCCTGGGCAGTCTCGGCGCGGCTCACGCGGTTCTGGGCGTCGACCCACTGGGCACGCTGGGCGGCGACGTCGCGGAGGCTTATCTCGTAGTCCTCGGCGGACACTGCGCCTTTGCCAACAAGCGTAGCGTTACGGGCCGCCATCTTCTCAGCTATCTCGAGTTGCCTGGCGACCTCTGTCGCGCTCTTCTTCGCGGCCTCCAGATCCTTGACGGCAGCCGCGGCGTTCTGCCTCGCCACAAGAAGGGCGGCGTCGGCCTCGCCGACAGACTCCTCCGCCGCGTACAAGCCCGCGAGGAGGGTGAGCGCATTCTCTTGGACCTCGGTCAGCTTGGCGTTTGCCTGATCGACCCGATACTGGTATGGCCGCTTATCGATCTGGAAAAGTGGTGTTCCTTTCTTCACTTCCTGGTGGTCGTTCACGGCCAACTCGGTCACGAAGCCGCCAACTTCGGGTGCGACTTGGATCACCGGCGCCTGGACGTAGGCGTCCTGGGCCAGCGGCGTGTAGCGACCGAGGGCGAACCAGAGGAACAGGAGTGCGAGAGCCGGCGGAATCCAGAGGAATACCTTCCAGAAGATCGTCAGCGGAATCAGCTTGTACCGAAAGAAGATGAGGTAGACGGGAAGCCCGTACAGCAAGAGGATCAGGAGAATCATGGATTAACCCTTCGTAGTTCTCGGCCGAGACTTCATGGACAGTCTCCCGTCATGGTTCTTCGCTTCGCACGCCAAGCCTGGCGGTTTCCGCTGCGGCCGGCTCACCTTGCGGAGCGCAGAAACGCCTGAGCAGCGCCGCCGCTGCGAATCCGGAGAGGATGGCTCCCAAGAATATAGCCAGGATGCACATCGTGATCGCGCCCTGAGGCGCGTCGGCAACCCCCATTAACGTCGCCAGCGCAGGGCCGACGTTGCGCGTGCAAACGCCGAGGACCATCGGGGCTTTCTGTTCGTAGGAAAGCCCGAAGCCAAGCAGATACGATGCGAATCCTAGCACTGCGTAGCACAGGATCTGGCTGCCGATTGCATAGGTCCCGACCGCGCTGAATATCTCGCCCCTGTAAACCCAGAGCAGGACGGCGCACAGGATAAGCGTATTCAGGCCCGTCACCGTCTTGACGATGGGAGCGGCCTTCTCCGCGGCCGTCTCGGCGGCGCGGCGGATCGCCGCTCCGATGACCAGCGGCATCGCGATGAACAGCAGGAGCGGTTTGGCGATGGTCCAAGGATCCGCAGTGAATCCCTTCGCCAACCATGGCACCATGAACGGCATCAGCACCACGGTTCCGGCATAGGCCAACAACATGAAGGCCGACATGTAAGCCAGACTCCCGCCTGATTTTCTCATCATCACCGGGATCGCCGGGGAGCACGGCGCCATTCCCAGTAACACCAAGCCGAGGGCGTACGGTTCAGCCAGCGGAATGATCTCTGTGAGCAGGACGGCCAGGACGGGCCCCAGGACAAAACACCACAGCAACGTAAGCACCACGAAACGCGCGTTGCGGAGCGCGGCGAGGGCTTCAGCAACCTTGAGTCTGAGTCCCACCTCCAGCAGGTTGCCCACCATGAAGATCACGATGGTGACGTTCATCAGAGCCTGAAGCATCTCAGTGGTTCCCTCTTCCTGATTGTCGCCAACACCGCGCCAGCCAGTACCACACGGAGCCCCGGCAGGCAACTGCTGCCGAGGTCGGTGGCGGGGCGGGCATACACGGAACTACGGCCGTTTCCACCCCTTCAGCAGTTGGTCGAATCCGAGCGCCCCCGGCGAAGCGGGGGCACTCGGGGTATTTCCAGACGAGGGTCCGCTGCTAGGACATCATCGGGGTGGTCCCGTCATACAGCGGCTTGTCCTTTTCGCTGGCCAACCGCTTCTCCTTGGGCTGGCTCCAGTAATCCCAGCGCGCCGTCGGCTTGAACAGGCCGGTGACCGCCGCATTGACCAGTGCCTCGGGGTTGGCGTAGATCCAGGTCGTACCTTCCGCTCCAAAGCCAGCGCACAGCTTCGTGTACTTGAAGCTGCTCGTGGCGATGGTGATGTTCTTCGGATAGTGCCGGAACGGGGTCATGCACATGCAGGTCTGGTGGTAGATCTTGCCGCCGGCATCCTCGATGGCCTTGGTATCGCCGTAATGCTGAGCCATGAAGTAGGAGGGTGTGTCGGTCTGCACCCAAAGCTGCACGCCTTCCTTAACCTTCCTGCCCTTCACCAGGCGGGCGACCTCGCGGACCTCGTCAAAGGTCGCGTGCGGGCACCCGACAATGACGATGTTGACCGGCTTGGCGCCGTCGGGGCCGGGCGCTGGCGCAAGGTTGTTCAGGTAGCGGTACATCTCAATGATGTCGTCCATCGTCACCGTGAACCGTTCCGGGGTCTTGGGCATGTTGCCCTTGAACGCGGCTTCCAGCGTGGGGGATTCCGGCGTGATGCCCATCAGGTGCAGGATCGGGTCGTTCATACCGGGCGAAGCGCACGAAATCAGGTTCTTGGTCGCGCCCGAACTCATCTTGGTGATGGGCAGGTTGAGCACGGCCATGATCCGGTTGCCCGCTTTCGCGGCGATGCAGGCGCCCAGGGCGCCCCAGTCAGCCATGCCCTTGACGTTGTCGCGGACCTCGTCAGTCAGCTCGACGATGCACTTGGCCGCACGATTCTCATCCAGGTGGCTGCCGTACTTGGGCAGGCAGCCGGTGTAGGCGCAGTAAACGGTGTTGACGGGCGACTCCCGATTGGTTCGTGCGCCCAGGACAGTGTTGATGTAGCAGGCGGCACTGGACTCAGAACTGGCGCAGTACTCCCCCATCTTGGGGATGCGGGTGTTGAGGTAAGGGTTGCACGACGACCAGTTAAGCCAGCCATGCTCCGTCAGCTTATCGTACCCCGCCTTGTAATCGCGCACCATTTCCGGGTCGAGCTTGAAGCTGCCCTTGCCCGGGATCTCGAAGTTCCAGGGGTAGCCCTTTTGTTCGACCTTGTCCAACTGGTACAGGTACGGATCGTTGCCGCAGGCGCAGCCGGTTTCGTCGGCGACGTGGGCATCCTTCATTGCGAAGATCGGGTCATAGAGCCGGCTGTGTCCCAGGTCGTAGGCGTTGAGTTTCTCTAATGTCTTCGGGTCCCTGGGGTTCCTCGACCAGATGGGGCACTCGTTGAGCACGAGAGAGAGGTCCACCATTTCCGTGGACTCGACCGCTTTGCCGAAGTCCACGAGTTTGTCCATGCAGAACTTCTTGGTCTCGCCAAGCTTGCCATCCAACATTTCCTGTTGGAGTTTGGTAAGTTTCATTTTCGTTGCCATAGTGTCATTCCTTTCGTTAGTTGGTGGTGCGTGAGCTGTATTCCTAGTTGCGAGTGATCGTGACGGTGGCCTTCTGGCCGACCTCTGGCGCGTCGATCTCAACGATATCGCCGTTCTTGATGGTCGTGATCGGATCCTGATCCAACTTGTCCACGGCCGGAATCTCGGCGGCAATACACCCGCTGATATCGAAGGGGAACACGTCTCGGCAGATGACGGCCACGGGGCCGTGCTGTGACTGCTTGACCTTGTAGTACAGGCTGACGGCGCCACTGGTGGAGCCGGTCACGGTCGGATAGACCACGACCTTGCCCGTCACGGACTTGCCCAGATGATCCCAGCCGGCCGTCAGGACCTTGCCGTCCTCGTTGCCGATGTGGTTGAACGCCCAGCCAAATCGATGGCTGAACACCATTGCTTCGGCCTTCGCCTTGCCTTTGGACCGGGCGATGCCGGTCAGTACGATCTTGGTTGCCATGGGTTTCCCCACCTTTCCTGTTGTGTGCCACGCCCCGGGCCGGGACGTGACACCGATGTTGTTTTCCGACGGCCTACAATCGGCGTCGGAGGCCGTAAACTGATCCCACGCAGAGGATCCCTCACTCGTCAATGTTGAGCCCACGTGCGGCCCTTGAACTCTTCAATGTCTTCGATGCCGGGATTGCGCCCTTCGGAGTATTGGAGCGGTTCGTCAAACCGGGTGGAAGCATACTTGCCGGTCACCGCCGCGTTGATGAGTTCCTTCAAGCTGCCGTAGATGACCTTGTGTCCCAGGCCGCCGAAGATCTTGAACTGCTTGAAGCTGGTGGTGGCAACGGTGAAGTCGCTACCCCAGTCGACGGCCAACGCATTCATGCCCCAGCAGGTCTGGTGATAGATTTTGCCGCCGGCGTCCTCGATGATCTTGGCGTCACCGTAATGCTGAGCCATGTAATAGCTCGGCGTATCGGTCTGCACCCAGAGCATGACGTCCTTGTGCACCTTCTTTCCCTTGATCGCACGAGCGATCTGCTGGATCTCCTCGTAAATCAGCAAGGGACAGCCAAAGTGGACAATATCCACCTTGTCGGTCTTGGCGGTACGCAGCTCCGCATACATCGCCTTCACATCGGCGAAGGTCAGGTGGATTCGCTCCACGTTTGCGGGCACCTTGCCTCCGAAGGCAGCCTCCAGCGTTGGCGAGCCGGGGGTGATGCCGATCAGATGCAGCATGGGGTCGTTCATGCCGGGGGAAGCGCATGCGCACAAGGCCTTGGCCGCTAAGGGCATCAAGCGGGGAGGCATATTGAGCACAGCCGGAATCCGGTTGTTGGCCCTCTTGGCAATGGCGCCGCCCAGTGCAGCCCAGTCGGCCGGATCGTCCACGATGTTGTTCTTGATGTCATCACTGGAGTTTTGCAAAGTCACGCTAGCCGCAACTTGGCAACCACATGGTCGTAGG
>CAYGZI010000218.1:7527-8662 GCA_964354245.1 uncultured Planctomycetaceae bacterium | reverse complement strand
GAGAACAACAACCATAGCGCCAACTACGGCGTCGAAGGCCCCACCCGCCGCCGCGACGTCGAGCGGCTCCGCCTCCGGCAGATCAAGAACGTGTTGGCCACGCTGCTCCTGAGCCAGGGCGTGCCCATGATCCTCTTCGGCGACGAGTGCCGCCGCACCCAGCGCGGCAACAACAACGCCTGGTGCCAGGACAACGACCTCTCCTGGTTCGATTGGCGGATGGTCCGCAAACACCGCGGCCTGCGGCGATTCTGTCAAGGCATGATCGCCCTGCGCAAGGCCGAGCCTGCCCTCCGCCGCACCACCTTCCTCACCGGCAAGCCCCTCCAGCCGGGCGGACTGCCCGACGTGAGCTGGTACGATTCCCAGGGCGGAGAAGTGGATTGGGCCGCGGACCAGTCGAGTCTGGTCTGCCTGTGGGCCGCCCTGCCGCCCAAGTACGAAGACAGCCCGCCCGGGCACCACGTCCTCTTGATGTGTCATGCGGGCCTGGAGAGCTGCCCGTTCGTCGTGCCGGGCGCGGTGCGGGACCTTCACTGGCGCCTCTTCCTCGACACGGCCGCCAAATCTCCGGCGGACCTCTACTTCGACGGCGACGGCCCGCCGCTCCCGTCCGACGGCGGCGTGACGCTCGAATCCCGCTCGCTGGTCTGCTACGTCGCCCCGGCAAGCTCGTAGGACGACTTTCCAAGTCGTCACTCATTGTAGGACGACTTTTCAAGTCGTCACTCATTGTAGGACGACTTTCCAAGTCGTCACCTTGTAGCGCGACTTTCCAAGTCGTCCGCCAGCCCCCCACCGACGCATGTTCGCCCCGCCGCCTGCCAGCGCCCTCTCTCCGGCACCTGCGCGCCCGCCGCTCGGCTTCCCGCAGCGAATGCTCCACGCTGCCAAATGACATTGCGTGATTCGGGCATTCCCTGTCAGCCCCGAAGGGGCGAAAGACAATAGCCCAGGGCGTCAGCCCTGGGACCAAGGATCCAGCGAGCCCCCAAAGCCCCGGAGGGGCGACCGATGCGATCCGTCTGGGCTTCTCCCGCCCCTTCGGGGCTGACGCCCTCGCTGCCGCGCCTTTTCCCCAGGGCTGACGCCCTGGGCTATTGTCGGCCGCCGCTCCGCGGCTATGGGTCCCATG
>CAYGZI010000218.1:0-7517 GCA_964354245.1 uncultured Planctomycetaceae bacterium | reverse complement strand
CCATGGGCCCGTAGGACGGATTCCCAATCCGTCCTACATTCGGGCGGTTACGGGTGCCCTATCCAAGCGATTTCTTCAACGACCAAAGGGTGAACGCCTCGGGAAAGCCTTTCATGGTAACTCCATCGTGCCGTTCCCATCTCAGTTGTTTGTGCTTGCCGGCCCCCAGCCGGTCTATGTCGTCTTTGGCTTGATCGCTCAACCAAATCTCCGCGCCCTGGATGGCTCCGACCACGCGCGCAGCGAAGTTCACGGTGCCGCCGAACACGTCGCCTTCCTCCACGTGCATCGGCCCGATATGGATGCCGGCGCGGATTTTCACCTGCGCATGGCCGGTGTTCCCCTGCAACGCCCGCGCGTAGTCCAGAGCGGCGTCCGCGCACTTGAACGCCGCCATGAAGCTGTCGCCGATGGTCTTGATCTCCCGGCCTTGGAACTGGCCAATTAGATTCCGGCTTTGGGCAAAGTGCGCCCGCCGGACTTCGTTCATGGCCTCATCCCTGATTTCTTCGCCCAGTGCCGTCGAGCCGACCACGTCGGTGAACACAATCGCCAGCGTCACCCGCTCACCGCCGGCCCAGTCTTGGAAGTTGTCCGTGCTCGTCTCATCTTTCGCCGATGTGACAAAGGCATCGAAGTCCCGCTGCCGCTCGTCGCTCAGGTCAGCGGTCGCGTCCTTCAACCACCTGGCGATGAACGGCTCGTCGGTATCGGCCAGCCGGCCCACACGTTCCATGAGTTGTTGGAACTTCGAGCCCTCAGCCAACCACCGCTTCCACGCCTCCCAGTCATCCTGCTCAGCCGGCAACGGCCAGGGGTTGATCTTATCGCCCTTCCAGTACACGTCGTGGATTGCCGCCAAGCCGGCCCATCTCTCCGCCAGCGAAAGTGAACGGTCGTCGGGCGGCAACGGTAGCTCGGGCAGTGGTGGGTCCTTTCGGGGAGCCAAGTCCTCCGGGAGATACGCAAAGAACGTCGGGAGAAGGTCAAAACACTGATCTAAGCACAGCCCCAAGGACTCCGCCCACGGCTCAAGATACTCTCTCCGTGCCCGCTCCCGGCACTTCACCGCGTCCTGGGCGCGTCTACAACTGTCCGCCCACTGACGTACCAACCCTTGGACGGTCGGCAGCCCCACGCGGTCCCACACGGTTGTGTGAATCTCCACGGCGAGCGGAGACCAAACGGGATGGTGTTCGGAAGCGAACGGGAAAATGCTCGACATGAGAATCCTGCCTGTCCTCGGGCCGAACCCTCGGGGACCGGGAAAAGGCAGGAATCCCGTGTCCCCGGGGCTCCGCTTGGCCGGTGCGCTGTACAACCCGCGGGCCTCCCCGATGCTGAATTATCCGTCCGGTCGGGCGCAGAGGCAATCTCAGTCAGTCGGACCCTCTGGCGTGGCCGCTGGCGCGCCACGATGCCGCTGCGGAGCACTCCAGGGGCATCCCGGGCCCGGGAGGGCAAAGATTATCGACCAAGGCCCGCGGCGGCCCAAGAGGGGGCAATCTGCCGGCCTACGCTTTCCGCTTCCGTCTCCACCATCCGATGCCGATGCCCGATGCCCCGAGTAGCGACCAGACGATGAGGGTGGAGGGCTCGGGCACGGGGGTCAGAAGGAAGGCGTGGGTATCGCCCGATGGACTCACCCCCTCGCCTACGATTTGCCCGAGGTCATTGATGTCGAAGGGATTGGAAAGCGTCCAGCTAGAGGCAGGGTCGATCAGGCCATTGAGATCTTGCATCGGGCCGCCACCCAAGGAGACGAAGGCGTGATTGGAACCGGCAACGCTGGCGTACCCGACGATCTGTCCGGCGTTGTTGATCGCTGTCGCAGAGCCAAGGAGGCCAAGGTCCTGCATGGGACCGCTACCGGTCCAAAGGAACGCATGGGGGCTTCCGTCGATCGCTGCTGCATATCCGACAACTTGCCCGGCATCGTTGATGTCACGGGCCCCGCTTTGTGTTCCGCCGAGGGTGCCAAGGTCCTGCATCGGCCCACTACCGTTCCAGA
The DNA here is from genome assembly GCA_964354245.1 of uncultured Planctomycetaceae bacterium. GTDB lineage: Bacteria > Planctomycetota > Planctomycetia > Pirellulales > Thermoguttaceae > CAYGZI01. The sequence continues at coordinate 5,506 of CAYGZI010000218.1, read as the reverse complement.
GAAAAGCGTGGCTGGCGCCATCGGTAATTGTAGCCCAGCCCACGACCTGGCCGCGGTTGTTGATGCCCTTGGGTTGGCTCTCCGCTCCGCCGAGGGTGCCGAGGTCCTGCATGGAACCGCCACTGTACAAGAAGGCTCGGCTGTTGCCACCGCCAACAGAGTGTCCCACCACCCGTCCGATGTCGTTGATGTCATAAGCTCCACTGCTGGTCCGGCCGAGGGTGCCGAGATCCTGGATGGAACCGCCACTGTAAAGGAAGGCGTGACATTCACCTGAGACGGGGTACGCCCATCCCACGACTTGTCCGCTTTCGTTTATGGCTTGACCTGAACTCCAAGCCCCGCCGAGGGTGCCAAGGTCCTGCATGGCACCACCGCTGTACAGGAAGGCGTGATAGCCAGGAAGACCGCTGCGATAAGAGATCCCCACGACCTGACCGTGGTTGTTGATACCATAGGCTGCGATCTCTCTTCCCCCCAGCGTGCCCAGATCGGTCACTGTGTACCGAATCGCGCCGCAGGCGTCTCCGGCAATGGTTGAGAGCAGGAGGACAAGTGCCAGTGCGGCCCGCCTGACCTTGAGCGCGGTCATGAGAACCTACCTTTCTGCCAGGCGCGGCCGGCGGCGACTGTCGCAAGCCGGGGAACGCAGTCGGCCGCGGCCCGGTTTGGCCCGACCAGGGGCTACCTCGCCGGGCACCCAGCAAGGTCTAGTGTACTTGTCGCGAGCTACGAGGGCAATCGGGCGCGTTGCCCGCGTCGCTGAACGTAGCCCAGTCCAAGAGTCTCGGGTTTCCGAACTGCCGCATTCCAAGCCTCATCCGTGGCTTCCGAGCGCTTGGCATAGTCCACCCAAGGAGGGATGTCAAGAGACCCCGCTAGATCGGGGGTCCCCGGCTGTGGGGCGGGATGCTCGCCGACGACGCCCTACCGGTCCGACCCATTGCAATTGGCGAGTTGGGGGTGGCTGGGGCAAAGCGAAGCGTGCCCCAGCAGCCATCGACTGGGGCTTCGCTGCGCTCAGCCGCCAGCCACCCGACGCCATCGCTGTTTTGCACGAGTCCACCGCGCATCACGCCCGTTTACGGGCGTTTCCGCCGAAGGCGGTATTCGGCCCGGCATTCATGCCGGGCAGGCGGAGGAAAACGATGGAACCTTGGCTCGACGCCCGCTCGCGGGCGTTCTCGGTAGCCCGGCTTCAGCCGAAGCAAGGGGCTAAAGCCCTTATTGAAGGCCCGTGAACGGGCCTCTGAGAAAGGAAAACAGTCCGGATTGCCCAGGCAACCCGGCGTAAACGCCGGGGCCAGCAACGCCTTCGGCGAACAAGGGCCGCAAGCGGCCCTCGCGATCGACGCCAAGCCACAAGAGATGTGTAGGACAACGAGGCGTTTGCGCCCGGTCGGGGCCCGGAAAAGGTGACAGGCACCTTCTGGTTCGGGCCGCCACTGGCCGCAGGCGGACTGGCCGTGGTAAGATGGGCCCCGTCGAGTGACTTTCCAGCCATCGGCTAACGTCTAACAAAATGGGGACAGGCACCTCGCCTCGACCCGCATCGCCAGAGCAATCGCCAACTGGCTCGGAGCCAGTCCCCATTTTGTTAGACGGTCTAAACCACAGAAAGGACCGAGACATGATATTGCGATTTGGAATCGTTCTTGCCGCGTGTTGCGGCCTCGCCACGGCCGCCGACCCCGGCGCCCGAATCGCGCTGGTTCCCCAACCGCTGGAGGTCGAGCGCGGAGCAGGCCAGTTCGTGCTCAAGCAGGGCACCGCGATCATCGTGGACGAGGCTTCGGCCGATGCCACCAACGTCGCAACGCAATTGGCCGAGCGACTCCGGCGCAGCACCGGGCTGGCCCTCAAGGTCTCCACGTCCGGCAGCGCGGGCAAACGGCCCGGCGCCATCCGGATCACCGCCCGGGGCGGGGACGCATCGCTGGGCCCCGAGGGCTATCGCCTGGAGGTCGCCCCGGACGGCGTCACGATCAGCGGCGGGGGCGGCCCCGGGATGTTCTACGGCACTCAGACGCTGCTGCAATTGCTGCCGCCGCAAGTGTTCAGCCCGGCGAAGGTCCAAGGCTCAGTCGCGTGGGCGATTCCCGCAGTGCGGATCAAGGACCAGCCGCGGTTTCGATGGCGCGGGCTGCTCCTGGACGTGGCGAGGCATTTCTTCAGCAAGGAGGAGATGAAGAACTTCCTGGACCTGATGGCCCAGCACAAGCTCAATACTCTCCAGATCCACCTGACCGACGACCAGGGCTGGCGCATCGAGATCAAGCGATACCCCAAGCTCACGGAGGCCGCCGCGTGGCGCAAGTCGATCGGCTTCGGGCTGAACCCTAAGGACGGCACGGCCTACGGCAAGGACGGGCGCTACGGCGGTTTCTACACGCAAGACGACGTGCGCGAGATCGTGGCCTACGCGCAGGCCCGGTACATCACCATTGTGCCCGAGATCGAGATGCCCGGCCACGCGGGGGGCGCGCTCTCGGTCTATCCCGAGTTCAGTTGCCTTGGCGGGCCCTACAACCGGGACTCGGGCCCGATGGGCATTGTCTGCCCGGGAAACGACGCGTCCTTCGCGTTCCTCGAAAACGTCCTGGCGGAGGTGATCGGCCTGTTCCCCGGCAAGTACGTCCACATCGGCGGCGACGAGGTGGATAAGGCCACCTGGAGCAAATGCCCCAAGTGCCAGGCCCGGATTAAGCAGGAGGGCCTCAAGAATGAGCACGAGCTGCAAAGCTACTTTGTCAAGCGGATCGAGCGGTTCATCAACTCCCGGGGCCGGACGCTCATCGGGTGGGACGAGATCCTCGAAGGCGGGCTTGCGCCCAACGCCACGGTGATGAGCTGGCGCAACGTCGAGTCGGGCGTGGTTGCCGCCGGCGCAGGGCACGACGTGGTGATGACCCCCACGAGCCACTGCTACTTCGACTACTACCAGGCGAAGACGGGCGAGCCGCGGGGCATCGGCGGATTGCTGCCGCTGGTGAAGGTCTACAGCTTCGAGCCGCTGCCCCCTGGGCTCGCCGCAGACAAGGCCAAGCACATCCTCGGGGCCGGGGGCAACCTCTGGAGCGAGTTCTTTCCCAACTACGCCCAGGTGCAGTACATGGCCTATCCCCGGGCCTGCGCGATGGCCGAGGTGACGTGGACCGCGCCGAAGCGAAAGGACTGGGAGGATTTCAAACGTCGCTTGGACACGCACCTGGAGCGGCTGAAGGCCCAAGGGGTGAATTACCGTGCTCCGAAGAAGCCGGGCGACCCGGGATACTGAACGAGCCATGAGAGCCTTGACATGGCTCGGGGGGCGGTCGATAATCGCGCGGAAGCTATCAGCTATCAGCTATCAGCTTTCAGCTATCAGCTATCGGCCGAACCTGTCAGGGCTGAAACCTGATAGCTGAAAGCTGATAGCTCACCGCCCATTCACGCCGCAGGAGCATACCATGAGCACCCTCAGTCGCCGCGAGTTTCTCGACCGATCGAAACGTGCCGGGCTCGGCCTGGCCGCCGGAGTGACGATCCTCGGCAATCCGCAGTCCGTCCGGGGCGCCCCGGCCAACGAAAAGATTGCCTTGGCCGCCATCGGCGCCGGCGGCCGGGCCACCGCGCTGGCCGGAGGGTTCACCGAGCGCGGCGACTGCCAATACGCCTTCATCTGCGACCCGGACATCAACCGCGCCGCAGCCCTGGCCAAGGGCCTCGCCGGCGCCGGCAAGCCGCCCAAGGCCGTGCAGGATTTCCGCACGGTCCTCGACGAGAAGTCGATCGACGCGGTGATCGTGGCCACGCCCGACCACTGGCACGCCCCGGCCACCGTGTTTGCGTGCCGGGCCGGGAAGGACGTGTACGTCGAAAAGCCGGCCACGCACAGTTGCTGGGAGGGGCGCAAGATGGTCCAGTCCGCGCGCAAGTACAAGCGGATCGTCCAGGTCGGGACGCAGAACCGCAGCGCCCCGTACAACATCGAGGCCAAGGAGTACCTGGCCTCGGGCAAGCTCGGCAAGATTCACTTCTGCCGCATCTACAACCAGAAGGAATGGGCCAACTTCAAGCAGCAGCCGGACCGCGATCCGCCCAAGGGGTTGGACTGGGACCTCTGGAACGGGCCGGCCCCCGAGGCCCGCTACAACCCGACGCTGCACGGCGGCTGGCATCACCTCTGGCGCTATTCCGGCGGCGACATCGCCAACGACGCCAGCCACCAGATCGACCTGGCCCGATGGCTCCTCGGGGTGGATTACCCCAAGTCGGTTTACAGCACGGGCGGCCGCTTCCACGAGGCCGGCGCCGCCGAGACTCCCGACACGCAAGTCGCCCTGTACGACTTCGACGGGCTCCTGGTCAGCTTCGAGCTGACGCTCTACACGCCGTACATGCTCAAGATTTCGCCGCAGATCCGCGAATCGCTGACCGAGTATCCCTACTGGCCGCAATGTGCGACGCGGATCGAGATCTATGGGAGCGACGGGCTGATGATCGTCGGGCGCCACGGCGGCGGCTGGCAGGTCTTCGACCGGCCCAAGCGCGAGCAGCCGGTCGTCAAGGCCCAGGGCAACGGCAAGTTTCCCGACCCGGAGCACAAGGAGAACTTCGTACGCTCGATCCGCGCACGCACGCTGCCCAGCGCGGACGTCGAGGAGGGGCACCGCACCGCGCTATGGATCCACTACGCCAACATCAGCTACCGGCTCGGCGGCCAGAAGCTCGCCATCGACGCGAAGACCGAGCAGATCGTGGGCAACGGCGAAGCGATGAAGCTCTTCAAGCGCGAGTACCGTGCGCCGTACGTCATTCCGGAGGAAGTGTGAGGAGTCCGCGTCGCCCTGCCGTTTTCCGTCCCGGAGGGACGTTTGATACTAGCCCAGCGTTTCAACGCTGGGTGAACTAGCGACCAATCGGCCTCCGATTCGTCCCGTAGGAACGATTGAACAGGGGGGACGGTTTCAATCGTCCCTACGGGACGAGAGGCATTTTATAAACACGATCGACATTGCGTTTGGGGCCATCCGATCTATCGTCAAATGTCCCTGACGGGACAGGACCATTGGGGAGGATGCGATGGCGCATTCCTACACGAGCAGCCTCTTTCACTGCGTCTTCAGCACCAAGGGCCGGCGCCGCTTGATTACCCCGGCTCTGCAATCCCGTCTTTGGCCCTTCATGGGAGGAATCGCCCGGGAGAACGGGATGAAAGCCGTGGCCATCGGCGGGGTCGAGGATCACGTGCATCTTCTGTTGTCGCTCCCGTCTACCTTGGCGATCGCCAAGGCGATCCAACTGGTCAAGTCGCAGACGGATCGCACCATCGCCTACATCAACTCGCAAGCGGACCACCATCGCAAGAGGACGTTTCAGGAGGAGATGCTCGCGATCCTTAAGAAGCACGGGATCCAGTACGATGAGCGCTACCTCTGGGACTGAGATCCGCGTTGTCCCGGAGGGACGTTTGATGCTAGCCCAGCGATTCATCGCTGGGCCGACGGGGCCGACGCAATCGAGT
>CAYGZI010000217.1:0-8687 GCA_964354245.1 uncultured Planctomycetaceae bacterium | reverse complement strand
TTCGGCTGGTGCCCGCCCTCCGGGTGCTTCGCACAAATTGGACCTGTCCCCTTTTTCGCCCCCGGTGAGCACGACGTGCTTCAGAAACTTCAGGTTGCTGCGGACCTCCTCGACTTGTGGGAGCAGGGCGGGATGGACGATGAGCACCCGGGCCCGGCAGTCGTTCAGCAGATACTCGTAGTCCTGGGGCTTGAGGTTGGTGTTCAGGGGCACGGCCGCAGCCCCGATCTTCATGCTGGCGAAGAAGGCAAAGGCCCATTCGGGCATGTCGGGCAGGATCATGGCGACGCGCTCTTCCATGCGCACGCCGAGGGCCAGCAGTGCATTGCCGAGGCGGTTGACGCTCTCGGCGAGCTGCTGGTACGTGACCTCGCGGTCGCCGCAGAGAATGGCGGTCTTCGCGCCGCGTCCTTCAGTCAGGTGGCGATCGACCAAGGCCGTCGCCGCATTGAGCCGTTCGGGAATCTCCATGGCCGACATGATAGTCGGTCGGCGGGACGTGTTCAACGCCCCTTCTTGGACTGCGGCAATTCATTGCCGCTTTTGGTCCCTCCCGCGGCCTTCGCCGCCAGCCTCTGCAATTCCGACCTGCCCGACTCCGGCGCCAGTCCAAGGGCAGAAAGCGGCGATAAATCGCCGCACTCCAAAAAGCCGGCCCCAAGCTCACACTGGTTCGAAGTCATCCTGGACTCGGACCCGGTCCGTCTTGAACTTGTAGACCGTCTTCACCTGCGCCGCCGTGGCGGTTTGCTCGAACCACGCCGCCGAGCACCACTGGTACTGGTTGGCCACGGGGACCAAGCCATGCTTCACCGCATTCTGGTGAACGTAGTTTAGCCGTGCGAGGTACGATTTCTCAAACGTCAGTCGCGTGTCCCAGTAGTTGTGCCATACCGCACGTCCCGGGCAGCAGTCCAGGTCGTTCACGCGCCGGGACGTGCTGCCGTGCAGACGTTTGAGCATCGCATCCAAATGGCCGGAGCCCGGCTGCGCGTGCCCCACGAAATGATAGTGATTCGAGAAGACCGCCCAAGCCTCCAGGTGCCAACCACATTCCTTCACAACTTCGAGCAACCGCGACTGCAAGAGACCGAGCCGCTCCGGGCCGCGGAACCAGTGCTCCTTGTGCAGGGTCCCGGCGGTGACGATGTAGGTGCCCGACTCGCTGATCCGGTGCAGCGGCGCGTGCGGCCAATCTTTGGAGTGCGGCAATTCATTGCCGCTTTTCCCTTTGGACTGCGGCAATTCATTGCCGCTTTTCGTCCCTCCCGCGACCTTCGCCGCCAGCCTCTGGGATTCTGAACTACTCGACTCCGGCGCCAGTCCAAGGGCAGAAAGCGGCGATAAATCGCCGCACTCCAAAATGTCCAGCACCCGCTGGAGCCAGAGGAGCTGGTCGGGCCGAAGCCGCCCAATCCGGCGGATGATCTCTGCGCGCCCGTCCATCGCTGCGTTCCTCCTTCCCGGTCCGTTCTCGTCCCTTTGGAGTGCGGCAATTCACTGCCGCTTTTCCCTTTGGAGTGCGGCAATTCATTGCCGCTTTTCGCCCCTCCAACGGCGTCCGCCGCGTACGCCTGCAATTCCGAACCGCCCGGCTCCAGGTCCACTCGAATCGCAAAAAGCGGCGATAAATCGCCGCAGTCCAAACCGCGCGCCGCTTCGCGGCGCGGTAAAAGGACAAAGCGCCAAACCGCAAAGGGTAAGACAGCCAGGCCAAACACCGTTACGGGGTCCTCGCCACGCGAAAACCGAAGTTGAGGTCGCGGTCATCCGGGGCGAGCCTGCCGCGCATCGCGGAACGGGCGCTCCTCGGGTCGTAGCTCCAGGAACCCCCGCGGAGAACGCGGTCGGCTCCGGAAGATGGGCCTTGGGGGTCGTCTGTGGGAGATGAAGCGTAGTAGTCGGAGCCGTACCAGTCGGCGCACCACTCCCAGGCGTTCCCGTGCACATCGTGAAGCCCCCACGGGTTCGGCTTCTTCTGGCCAACGGGGCGAGTCTGGCTGCCCGAGTTGCCGGAGTGCCACGCATATTCTCCCAACGCCGCCCCGTCGTCGCCAAAGCAGTATTTGCCCGCGCTCCCCGCACGGCAAGCATACTCCCACTCCGCCTCGGTCGGCAAGCGGTACTCCTTGTGCTCCTTCTTCGAGAGCCAATCGCAGAACGCCTTGGCTTCGGTCCAATTGATGCCTGAGACCGGGTGGTCGTCGGTCTGGGAAGGAAATGCCGTCTTCCACCCCTCGCTCGTGACGGTGTATCCACTCTCATTGACGAACTGCCGGAACTCGCCCACCGTCACCTCGCGGGCGCCGATCCAAAACGGCTTGGTGATCCGCACAGGGTGCTGCGGGTGTTCATCGGGTTTGCCCTCACCCGGTGGCGAGCCCATCGTGAACTCGCCAGCGGGGATTAGCTGCATCTTCATGCCAATCGAGTTGGCTGTTTCCACGGGGAGACCAAGGTGCTTGCTCCAGGTCTCTTGGTGCTGCCGGGCCGCGGCGGCGTCGAAGGGAGCGATGGCCGGCGGCGGGCCGGGCGGCGGCTTTGCCGTCAGCGCGACGCGGAGGACCTCTTGCGAGCCCACACGCACCGTAAACGAGCTGGCGTAGTCCTCGAACCCCTCGGAGGCGACCTCCAGCCGGTGATCGCGCGCCGAGAGAACCAGTCCCTGCCGGCCGACTACCTTCGCCAACTCGACGACGTCGCCATCGACCTTGATTTCCACCTTGGCCGGCGCATCGCTCAGCTCGATCCTCACCGTCCCGTGTTCCGGAGAACTCGCAACTTCGCTGGGCGAGGGACCCGCCCTCCTCAAGTCGGCCAGGCCCGACAAGGCTAACAGACCGGCGTACACGACCGCCGGAACGAGAAGTGCAATCGCCACCATGCGGAGAAAACGGTGCAGAATGGCATTCTCTTCACCCGCGATGGATCGGAGCAGTCCGTCGCCCCACCGTACGATCCCCCAAAGCCGGCGCGGGATGCTGCGCACTCCAGCAGCCATCCCGCGGAAGAGTCCGCCAGCCCGAGCCAATCCTCGCTTCCACGGCAGTGGGATTGGAATCTCGCCCAGATCGGGCAGGTCGCCGCCCTCGGGTGCCTCCGCTTCCACAAATGCAGGCGCTCCGACGGGAAACGGACTTGCGCCTTCCGCTACGGCGGCGGCTGCGACACCCACGACGTTGCCTTGCTCCACCGGTGGCGGGATGCCCGTAGCAACCGTCGCACCCGGGGGAGGCAACGGGACCGCCGAGGGCAACGGCGGAGGCATCGCACCCTCCGCCGGAGCTTTCGCTTCCTCGTGCGGCCGCTCGGAGGTCAGCAGGTTCCGCAGCGCCGCCAGCGCGCTGCCCACCTCGTGAAGAAGCCGCTTTGCGCAAGCGGCGACCTCTTCCTGGGGACTAATGGTGTAATTCCCCAGGTACTCGTGGCGCTTGCGGGCCGCAGCCTCGATCTTCTCGACGTCGTTCTCATCGGGCCCGACGCCCAGCAGCTCCCGATGGCTGGGCGGTCTGCGGTCGGGCGGGATCCCCAGCAATTCCAGATACGGATCGTAACCCGGCATGTGACGATTGTATCAAGGGGCGAGGGATGAGGGATGAGGGATGAGGGATGAAGGATGAAGGACGAAGGCCGGTTAACTTCATCCCTCATCCCTCAGCCCTCATCCCTTTACTGTGCTCGGATCGTCCGGCCCGAAGCGGCCGCGGAACTCGTTGGCGGGATACTTTCGCTCGTTCTTGGCGAGCTTCGCCTGGATGGCGGCCGAGAGGTCGATCCCAAGCTCGTTGGCCAGGGCCAGGGCGTAGCAGAGCACGTCGGCCAGCTCTTCGCACACTTCGGCCAGCTTCTCCGGCTGCCCGGTCACCGCCTGCGATTGCTCCGCGGTGAGCCACTGGAAGTGCTCCATCAGCTCCGCCGCCTCGATGGCCAGCGACATCGAGAGGTTCTTGGGCGTGTGAAACGGATGCCAGTCGCGCCGGGCGACGAAGTCCTCGACGAGCTCTCGCAACCGGGCGACGGTGGTTTCGCGGTCGGACATCGGGGAGGGTTCAGGGTTCGGGGTTCAGGAAGAAGTAGACAGTATTCAGTAGACAGTAGACGGTAGGCGGGGTGCAATGGGTTTGCACGAACAGGGCGGGGACGGGTGAGAAGTGACCGCTGAACGTCGCTGGCTGAGAGCTGAAAGCTGACGGCTGATAGCGGAAAGCTGCCCGCTTTGCCGGGCCGACACGGCCCGGCTCTGCCTACTGCCTGCTGCCCTCTGCCTACTGCCCGAGCGACTCGAAGCCCGGCAGGGCCCGCTGCACCGGAGGATAGGACCGCTCGGAATAGCGCTGGCGGTATCCCTCGGCCATGTACATCAGGATCTCCAAGGCGAGCAGGTCGCCCCGGGTCATGACGTGTCGCGTGCTCCGCGTTCCCAGGCCGTGGACCAGCTCTTCCAGGACGCACAGGTGGAGGTGCATGGTCTGCCGGGCGGTGACGCCCGCGGCGGTCAGAAGATCGGCCAACCGGCTCAACTCGGAGGCGAGGTTTCCGGAGCCCATGATCACGTACGTCCTGAGCAGCTCGCGGTAATGGCGGACCAGCTCCGGAGGCAGGTCGATGGGCAGGCGCGACTCCTGCCCACCGGAAACGCGTGGGCCGGCTGAGACGTCCTCGGCGGGCGAGGGTGTCGGCTGGACGCTTGCCGCGGAGGCCCCGCCGCGATGGCGCATGGCCTCCAAGTCCGAAATCAGGGTCCGTTGCTCGGCCAGCAGGCGTTCGGTTTCTTCGTGCTCCCGCTGGAGGCGCTGGCGCTCGGCCCCGTTGAGCCGGCGGTTCTCGCGGACCAATTGATGGCGCTGGATGGCGCGGGCGAGGATCCAGATGAGGTTTCGCGTGGTGGTCGTATGGGCACAGACGTACCCGTCGGCCCCGACCTCGTAGCAAAGGGCCGCCATCTCCTGCTCGCTCTGGTTTCCCAGAATGACGATGGGCTCGTCGGCCCCGCCGGCCCGATACCCTTCGATCAGGTCCAGGGCCTCCAACTCGCCGGGCTCGTGGCTGACCAGCACGGCGTCGAAGGTCTCGTCGCGGAGCCGGGCCAGTCCGGCCGCACTCCCGACGGCCTCCTCAAGAACCACCTCCGAGGCGCTGTCGGCGGCAAATGCCTCGGCCAGCCAACCCCCGGTCCGCTGGCGGTTGGTAATGTAGAGAACCCTCATGATAGGTGGAAGGTCTCTCCACAATGCAGGGGGCGCTGCCTTCTCGGATCGGTTCAGCGTGGCAGTCATACCACCTATCCAGGGGGATTCCGCGGCCGGGAGAAAGACGCGGTACTCTAGCGATGGCCAAGGGCCGGGTCAACGTCGCATCGAGCGGTTTTTCGGTTTTTCCGGCGGGGCATGGGACGTCTTCCAGCCCTGCACCGCGACTCCAGCCCGCCTCGCCCAATCGGCCCGGGCATGTCACAATGGGCGGGTATAGTTGTCAGGGTTCAGGGTTCAGGGTTCAGGGGCCGCGTGTTGCGGCCGTGTGGCGGTGTACCGGCTATGAAAATTGCCTACTTGGATTGTGCCTCCGGGATCAGCGGCGACATGACTCTCGGCGCCCTGGTGGACGCTGGCGTGGAACTGGCCGCCTTGAACGCCGCGATTGGCTCCCTCGGGCTGCCCGGCTGCCGTCTGGTCGCCGAGGAGGTGAAGAAGAGGGGTTTCCGGGCCACGCAAGTTACTGTCCACTCCGAGCCCGAGCACGGCCACCGGCACCTGCACCACATCGCGGCGATGATCGACCGCAGCAGCCTGAGCGACCGGCAGAAGGACATCGCCCGCAGGATCTTCACCAGGCTGGCCGAGGCCGAGGCCAAAGTACACGGGACCGCGATCGAGAAGGTCCACTTCCACGAGGTGGGGGCGGCCGACTCGATCGCCGATATCGTAGGCGCCGCGGTGGGCTGGGACTTGCTGGGAGCTGACCGCATCGTGGCCTCGCCGGTCCCGGCCGGCACCGGCAAGGTGCGGATCGCCCACGGCGAGTGCAGCATCCCCGCGCCGGCCACGGCCGAATTGCTCCGCGGCATTCCGGTGGCCGAGTCTGCCGTTGGGCACGAATTGACCACGCCGACCGGCGCCGCCATTCTCGCGACGTTGGTCGAGTCCTTTGGGCCGCTTCCCTCGATGACCATCGAGCGGATCGGCTGCGGCGCCGGCCAGCGGGACCTGGAGGAGCAGCCCAACCTCCTGCGGCTCTTCGTGGGCATTTCAGCCGAGACGGGCGCCGCAGAACAGGTCTGGGTCCTGGAGACCAACCTGGACGACGTGAGCGGGGAGCTGATCGGCTACTGCACGGGCCGGCTCTGGGACGCGGGGGCCTTGGACGTGTTTACGACGGCAATCCAGATGAAGAAGAACCGCCCCGGCGTGAAGCTCTCGGTCCTGTGCGAGGCTACGGCGATCCAGGCCGTCGAGGCGATCCTCTTCGCGGAGACTACGACCCTGGGCGTGCGGCGCTGGCCCGTGAGCCGGAGCGTGCTGGTGCGTCGGATTTGTGTGGTCGCGACCCCTTGGGGGCCGGTCGAGGGCAAGGTGGGCTGGCTGGCCGGCAGCCCTCGCGGCTTTGCCCCGGAGTTTGAGGCATGCCGCCGCATTGCCGCCCAGCACAACGTGCCGCTCCGCGCGGTTTACGACGCTGCCCAGCGGGCCTTCGACCCGAAATCCGGAGCGGGAGCCGCCCCATGACCTTACTGGCCGAGACCAACGTGCCGACGCTGATTGCACTTGCTTTGCTGGCAGCGGTCGTCGGCATGATGCTCTTCCGGGTGCAGCGCTACTACGCGCGGCATCCAAGCCCGCGGCCGTCGTTGGGCGCGTCGTCGCAAGTGGATGCCGCGCCTCGCACGCGCCAACGCGGCGCCGCCGCGGAAATGGTCGAGTGGGAAGTCCAGATGCACGACTTCGCCCGCCAGATGAGCGGCCAACTGGACAGCAAGATGGCGGCGCTGGAGCACTTGACCCGCGAGGCGGACCGGGCAGCCGCCCGGCTGGAAGCGGCGGTCGCCGCAGCCCGGGGCCAACAACCGCCGGCGCCGCCCCAGGCCGGGCCGGCCGTCCCCGTGGAAATCCCTCGTCCGCCGACCAGTCAGGCCGACGCGCTTCGCCCAACGCCCTCCGACGATCGTCCCCCCGGCGACGGGCCCAAGGAGGAGGACCTTTCTGCGCCCCGGCCGTCCCGCCAGAGGCTCCACGAGGAGATCTACACGCTGGCCGACTACGGCTACGACGCCGCCGAGATTGCCCGGCGGGTCAACAGTCCCGTGGGCGAGATCGAGCTGATCCTCGGCCTGCGCGAGAAACGGTGAGTTTGGGGTCGGGGCGAAGCGAAGCTCGCGTGTGGGACAGCCGCCCCCGGCTGTCCGCAGTGCCGCACAGCCGAGGGCGGCTGTGCCACGGACAACGTGTCGCCTGCATCGCAACGACATGCCCACGCAAGCGCGGGCATGGCACCCAACTCGCCAATTGAGGTCTGTCGGACTACTAGCCGCTGCCGAGCGCGCCGCGCACGTCGCTCGGGTCGATGCCGCCGACCAGCTCCACGTGCCCCATGCGCGTGGGCAGTACGAAGCGGAGCCGGCCGTGCTCGACCTTCTTGTCGTGGAGCATCGTGCGCAGGATGGCATCGCGGTCCACGGCCGGCAACTCCGTGGGCAGGCCCAGGGCTGCCAGAAGGTCGTGCTGTCGGGCCGTGAACCGGGCATCGACCCGGCCCAGCCGCTCCGCCAGGCGCGAGGCGCAGAGCATCCCGATGGCCACGGCCTCGCCGTGCAACAGCCCGTGATAGCCGCCAAAGGTCTCGAAGGCGTGGGCAAAGGTGTGCCCATAGTTGAGCACGGCCCGCAGGCCGGTCTCTTCGCGCTCGTCCTTCTCGACGACGTCGGCCTTGAGCCGGCAGCAGCGGGCGATGACTTGGGTCAAGACGTTCGGATCGCGGCGGAGGATTTGCTGCGCATGGCCTTCGAGAAAGTCGAACAGCGCGGCATCGAGGATCACGCCGTACTTGACCACTTCGCCCAGCCCGGATTGGTATTCCCGCTCGGGAAGGGTCTGAAGCGTGGCCGTGTCGATGAGCACGCCGCGGGGCTGCAAGAAGGCACCGACCATGTTCTTGGCCTCGGGCAAGTCGATGGCCACCTTGCCGCCCACGGAGCTATCGACCTGGGCCAGGAGGCTGGTGGGCACCTGAAAGAAGGCGATGCCCCGGGCGTAGGTGGCGGCGACGAATCCGGCCAAATCGCCGACCACGCCTCCGCCCACGGCCACGATCACGCTCTTGCGGTCGGTGCCCAGTTGGAGGAGCTTCTCCCAGAGGGCCGTGGCCATGGAGATCGACTTGGACGCCTCGCCGGGCTCGACGACCACCAGGTCCGCGGTGGCCACTTCCTCGGCGATGCTCTCGGCCGCAGCCTCCGCGTGCGGCTTCTCGACGTTCTGGTCCGTGATGACCACCGCATGGGAGACCTTGGCCCGCTCGGTCAAGAACGCGCCCACGTCGGCCAGGTTCCCGGTGCCGATCTCGATGTCGTAGCTTCGCTCGGCGAGGTTGACGCGGACGGTTTCCGGCAGATCACTCATGGCGTGCTCTGACCAGCAAATGGACGAGGCAGAATCAAATAGGCTAACGTTGGTGTTTTTTGTACATAAACTAAA
>CAYGZI010000216.1:0-8694 GCA_964354245.1 uncultured Planctomycetaceae bacterium | reverse complement strand
CGGGCAAAGGTTGCGCCCAGCGCTGAGAAGAAAGCGCCCGTCCCGTAGCCGCCCCAGCCGTAGCGGCCGGGAAGAACGTTGAGACAAACTCAGCGGGCGCGGTGGCGGTTTCGCGAGTGATTTCGAGGCCATGACGGGGACCTTCTGAGCATGAGCGCTACCCTGAAAACGAAACGGACCTCTCCTGGCAATACACAAGGAGATGGCAGGAGGATCCCCGGGGACTGCACTTTCCTGCCGCTTTCCAGTGGCGAGCTTCTGGTATCTCGTGACCATGCGGTGTTCTGCCGTGTGCCGGCGCGCGAAGTCCATGCCGCACGCGCGGTGGTCTCCGGACAGAGGCCCACGGACGTGCTGAGCCCGGACCTGCTCAGTGACCTTGACCGGCACGGCTTCTTCGGCCCGCCCCGAGAGGCCGAAGCGCAGCCCCCGACCGTCCAGCTTCAACTGACCAACGCCTGCAATCTGGCCTGCCGCTACTGCTGCACGAACTCGGGGAAGCCGCGCGCCGGAGAGGTCCGTTACGAGCGGATGCGTCAGGTTGTGCGGCAGATTCCGGAGGTGCTCGGCCCCGAGACTTGTGTGGCATTGTTGGGCGGCGAGCCATTGCTGGTTCCCTGGGCCCTCGACTTGGCTTCTGAGATCGTGGCTTTCGGCCTCGATCTCACGATCTTCACCAACGGAATCCCGTTGGCAGACGACGATCTGGCCAAACGGACGGCAAAGCTGGCCGACAAAGGCGTCAAGGTTCGAGTCAGCCTTGCCGCACCATCGGCGGCAGCCTGCGACACCGTGTCCGGCGCGAGCCGGTTTGACGCGGCCCTGCTGGGCGTGAGCCGGCTGGCGGCGTTCGGCGGCCGCGTTACGGTCGACTTGATGCTCATTCCCCAGCACGTGGACGCGATCGCCCGTGACCTTCCGCTGCTCCGCAAGCGCCTGCCCGCGGGTACGCCGATCACCCTGGGTGTGCTCTACTTGAGCGGAAGAGAAACCGGAGAGCACCTTTTCGGGAGCTGCGCCGAGATGGAGGCGGCGCTGAATCAGATCGCGCTGGAGGCGGGTGAGGCCGTTTCGGCGTCGCGCACCAGTCCGGTTGCCCACCGCCGCGAAGGGTGCCCGTGCGCTCTGGGTCAACACCTCCACGTGCGCAGCGACGGTGCCCTTTTCAATTGCTTCAGAATGGAAGAGAAGGTGGGCGACCTTGACACGGTCGGATTCCCGGCTGCCGCAAGGCTCATCCGGGAGAATCCGCACCGCGCGGCAGACCTGGCCACGTGCGCCGATTGCCCCCTGGCTACGCTGTGCGGGGCGGGTTGCCGATCGGAGAATCTGCTCTACGGCGGAAACCGGGGCGAACCCCCGTGCGGTGCGTGGCGCGTCCGGGTGATGAGCGAATTGCTCGCTGAGGATCGCGTGGCAGCCGTCGAGTGGCCGGTCGCGTTTCTTCTTCACGAGGCCCGTGCCCGTGCAATCGAGACGCCACACGACCTGATCCCCCGGGCCACGTCGCGCCATCTGATTGACATATAGTGTTGTGGCAATGCCTTCGGCTTGGGGGCAAACGGATCGCTGGTCAAACAGAAGGAGGTGGGCGATGCCGAAACCAATGGCTCTGTGTATCGAGAACCTTGACCCTCAGTCGGGGGCGCCGAAGTATGTGCGCTGCGTCGCGCTGCCTGGCCGGCAGCCGGGGTTGCGCCTGGCCTTCGGTGGTGCAGTGCTGTGGCAGAGTGACGATGCGATTGCCTGCGAGTTGTGGGTCTCCGGGGATGATCGTCTGATCTTGTACCGGCCAGAGGGGGCCACGGCCGTCGTGCTCCGGCGGGCCGGCCGCGGCCTGGACGTGCCCTACGACAAGCCCGTCGTGGTCATTGACCAGGACGAAATCGACGTAGGCACACGAAGGCTTCGGGTGCACGTGCATGGGGATGCGCCCGCGGTGGCCGCCCCTTCGGAGTATGTTCCTGAGCAAGGAGCGCTCGGCCGCCTGGTACGAGCGGCGGCTGCGGCGGTGGCGATCGCCTCCGCCGTGGCGACGGGGGGGTGCATCGAGGTGCGCGACAAGCCACCCAAGCCAGCACCACCCCCCAAGCCGCCGCACGAAAAAAAGATCGACGTGCGGGATGAATCCCCGAAGGGCAAGACCCGGCTCGATGTGCCGGATGACCGTCCACGATCAAAGAAACCTTCCGCCGACTCCGACGCACCAGCCGACGCAGGAACTCACCGCGGCAGTACGGAGCCGGCACCGTGAAATGGTCAAGTTGGCAAACGGTCCAGAGCAGCCGGGATTGCGACAGAGGCGCACGTTGGCCGCGTTGGACAAGGATCAGACGCACGGCCAAGCGCATCGCTATGACGATGGCTAGCAGCACCATGCTGCTGTCGGGCATCCTGTGGGCTGGTTGCGTGGCTGTAGCCGTTGCGGAGCAGCCGCCGACCGCAAGAGACGATGCGCCGGCATTTCGCAGTCTGCCGTTGCCAGCGCGATACCGGCAGAAGCCGACGGATCGCGAGATGTTCACCATCGGCCAGTGCGGAAATCTCGCGCCGGGCGGGCGATGGTATGTTACCGGTCTACTGCGGCACGACAAGACGGCGAAGCTGTACGGGGTGGAGGTTTTTGGGGGCGCGATTCCCCTTAAGGACCAGGGCATCAGCTCTGTAGGGCTCTTGGCGATCGAGATCAAGACGGGAGCTGCGAGAGTATTGCTCTGGAGTGACCCGGCAGATGCCGGCTGTGGGTGTTGCACAGTCGACCAAGAGTCCTGCTACGCGTGGCTTGATCGGTCAGGCGAGCCGGCCAGCAAGGAGAACCAGACCTGGGGTCAGCGCTGGGGCCTTGACTGCGCCGTGTACCAGTGGGACTTTCGTACCGGACGGATCGAAAAACGAGGCTACAATTGGCTCATCGCCCAGTTCGCCGCAGCCGCGGGCCCGGCGGTGGCCCAACGGATTGTGTGGCCGCAGCGCTTCGACCCGAATTGGGACGGGACGGTCAGGCTGCGCGGAAGGAAGCCGGGCGAGACGATCCAATTCCCGCTCCTCGATGTTGAGGCGGCGCGTCGGGATCCGTTCGGGAGCGGCTACTGGTGGCACCGGCCTCGATTTCTGCCAGGGTCGCGGGATGACGAGGTGATGGTCTTGTATTGGTATGCCGACGGCCCTGCGGGCACTTGGCTGTCAATGATCTCGCTGGACGAGGCTGTGAAGACACGTTGGAGCGTCACCCGAAAGCAGCTCGATCCCGACGGACAATGGGAGCTGGCGTTTAGCGGCATGGCTGCCGGCATCTCTCGGAACCACCGCGTCGTGCCGCTTGTGGCCCGCACCTGCGGCCGCGGAGAGGAAGAGGAACGTGAACACCTGTACGCAATCCGCTCGAAAGACGGAGCTTTGTTGCTCGAGAAGCGGCTGAGTGAATTCACGGTGACGACTGGAGTGGCCGCGTCAAACGACGGAAGTCTCGTTGCATGGGCGTGGCACGAAGGAGATTATCCCTTCGAGGAAATCGAGCGGCGCGTTTGTGTCCTGGACGCCAGTAGAGATATCATTCTCGCGCAGCGAGTCTACACGATCGTAACGGCTGACGATGATCTTGGGGTTTGCCCTGTGGGCTTCGATCCGGAGAAACAACTCATCATGGGGCACAGCGAAAGCCTCTGGAGCCTCGCGCCACCGTACAAGGGCCGCTTCCAGCCGCGGTTTTGGCTGTATCCCGATGCCCGCCCATGAGTCCCGGCGGTGCCGCCGGGGCCCTACGTGGCCGGCAAACTCGATCCCACTCGACGGCGGAGCGGGGAGCAGTGCAATCCCGCCGAAAGCGGCCGGGAAGAAGGCTTAGAACGATTCGCGGTAGGAGCCCAGAAGGAAGGGAGGTGACACGTGAGCAGGATCTCCGCGCTGAGGCTTACGGTGGCGTCAGGACGCTTGCTTTTCTTGATCGGCGTCTGCCTCCTTTCGTGCGCCTGCACCCGTGAGGACGCGACCGGGAAATTCGCATTCTCCGGCGAGAAACTCAACGCGCTCCGCGACAACGCGATTCGTGCGGTAGGGTCGAAAGGGGAGCCACCGATCGGCTGGTCTATCAGTCCAGCCGACCCGATGACGTTGGTGGCCGCGTTCGAGGGTCTGAAAGTCAAGAAGGGCTTTGTGCTGCGAGCGTACGACTACCACGACTTCGCGGAGCGTAGAGCGGTCGTTTGGGCCATGCCTGAAAGGAGCGAGCTGCCCCCACCGGACCAGTGTCCCAAGGTGAAGCTTCAGCACATCCGTGGGGAGGTGCCCAAACCATCGGCCGCGCTGGACGATTTCACGGACCTGATCGAAGGGGATGGGTCGCCCTGGTCCTATCTCTGTGCCTCAGTCATGATCCGCGAACTGAAGGAAATGCGCCCATTCTGGCATGCCAAGAACTGGAGAACCCACGTGATCCTCGGCCAGAATCCGTGGGAGCCGGGAAGCCCTAAGGTGGAGTCTGTCGGCCATGCGATCAACCCGCGCCGGGAATGGCGGTGGGACGAAACAGAGCCAAGAAGTTGGCAGCCCACGGTGCGGGTTGAGAAGGACAAGATCACCGTGACCTTCTACACCTTCACTGCGTACATGGGACAGATATGCCGGCACGTGGACACGTTCAAGCCGGGGAGCTACCGGTTCCAGACCCGGGTCGAAGCTGTCGCCTATTGCGGAGGTTTCAAATTCTAATGGCAGTCTGGATGGCTTCACCAGACCAGCAGAAGAGGAAGGTACGCAACGGGTCAGTTGAACCAGAGGGCGAAGAGGAGGAAGTCACCGCTGAAAGCCTCCCGGATTTGGCGCCAGACCTGCGCGTCGACGATGGCCCCTTTGTCCAGATAGGGGGCGACCCCGCTCCCCTGGACCCAGAGGATCAAGTCGAACGGCTGCGGCTGGGTGAAGAGCCGGTTGAGGTTCACGCCGCGCTCGGCGGCGGGGCGAGGGCCCGGCGCAGGCCGCTTGAGGCCCGGTTCCTCGCCGGGCCCGGCGTCGGGCCCCTCGGCGGGCTTCGCCGCCGGCAGACGCCGCCAATACGGCGCGAGCTTCTTGCCAGCCAGCAGGGCCTCGGCCTCATTCAGGAACCGGCCCCAAGCCTCCACCATCGGCCGCGTCACCTCCACGCCGGGAATCGCGCCGTGCTGATCCGGATTGGGGATCCACTCGCAGTCGTCGTCCGTCTCCGCGACGATCGCCTGCCAGCTCGCCCGGCTCATCGCGATCGTGGTTTGCAGGTGCTCCAGCGCCCGCCCCATGCGCTCGGGCTCATAGACCGTAAAGTGGGCCAGATGGGCCACGGCCACGAGATCGACCAGCCCCTCGAATCCGCGGCTGAGTTCCCAAGGATCGCTCACGAGGGCCTTGCTGGAGGGCACGACGTTGGGGAACAGCAGAAAGGCCGTGCGCTCGAAGAACTCCTGTTCATCGTAGGCGAGCACCATCTCCCCCAAACCCATGAGCAGGTGGCAGTAGCCGCGCAGCCAATAGGCATCCCCCAGATCGAAGCAGACCACCAGCTCCCGGGCGTCCGCCTCGCTCAGGGCCGGCTGGCCCGCGAGTCTGGCATAGATCTGCCAGAGCGACTGCATCTGGGCGACGTTCCCGTCGCCGCGCACGTCCAGCCGAATCTGCCCGACGTGGATCGGCAGATTGACCTGCTCGTCGCGGATCGGGGTCAAGGTGGCCTCCGCCTTGGCCAGGTCGTCGCGGAACGTCTTCAGGATCTCGCGGGCTTGGAGGTAACTCAGCGGCTTGGGAGCCGGATTCGCGGGGATGGGGACGCGCAAGAGCCGCAGTTCCGCCCCGAGGGGCCCCTCCGAGGGACTGCGCAGCCCGTAGTAGTACAGGGACTGAAGCAGCCGCTCGACAGCGCGAAGGAACTGGACCCCGCCGAGGCTGAAGCGAGATTCGTCGTCCCGCGTGTTCTCCTTCAACCGGGCTGCCATCGCCCGCTCGCCCTCCGCAAGGTTGCCCGTCAGCAGGTACTTCTCGACCGGCGGCTGCTTGTGGGGGGAGCGGGGAGGCGAAGGCGGACCCGCTTTGGACGGTTCTTTGGGCTGCGGGGCGGGCTCGGCGGATTTCTTCTCCGGGGATGGCGTCTCGGTGGGCTTCTTCTCGGGCGGCTTCGCGGCCCCGGGCGACGTCAACGGGACCTGTGATTGGGCGGAGGTCGATTTCTTGGGTTCCGGCTCGATGGCGGGTCCCGTGGGTTTCGGCTCGATCGCCGGCCCCTGGGCTTTCGATTTGATCGGGGGTCCCTTGGGTAAGGGTGTCGCCTCCTTGGGCTTCACTTCGGAGGCGGCATCGAATGGAGCAAAGACCACCCGGACGGTCTCGCCCACCGCAAGACGCACCGTGCGGACCTGTTCGAGCGTCCGGCCTTCGCGCACTACCTCGGCACGAACGCGGTAATCGTAGTGGTAGCCCGGCTCCAAGCCCACCGGGGAAAACTCCCGCCGGGCACCTGTGGCGCGGGTGAGATAGCCGTTGATCTCGACCTTGGCGTCCTCGGGCACCTCCACAATCAGGGTGGCGCCTCCGCCGGTGTCCTGTGCCAGGCATGGCTGCACGAGGAGGCACGCGAAGGCAGCCCCAAACCATCGCAATCCGAATCCCTGAAAACGTGTCATCCCGTACCCCTCTCCGCCGTGGAGATCATCGTCGCCCCGGGCCCTACACCTTATTCTGGGCCCTATCGTGGGCTCTGCAAGTGTCGAGCGCCGATATCTCCTCAGATTGGCCGGAAAACGGGGATGGGCATCCGCTCGGTTAGCCCCTACTCTTGCTCTAGTCCGCAGAACCTACCAAACCCCAAGAACGGACCCCCTGGCAGAGGTTGTTGACTCGGGGTAGCATACTGTGTCATTCGGACGATCCACAATGAGCAGAATCCTTCACGCCTGCGAGCTTGCCCCAAAGATTCACGAGTGTCTGGTCGAGGCCCCGCGCATCGCACGCAAGGCCCAGCCGGGGCACTTTGTCGTGGTGATGGCCGACGAGCACGGAGAGCGGGTCCCGCTGACCATCGCCGACGTGGATCGACAGGCCGGGACCATCACCTTGGTGCTGATGGTGGTCGGCGCCAGCACGCTGAAGTTGTCGCGGCTCGCTGCGGGCGACTCGCTCTATGCCTTGATCGGGCCGTTGGGCCACCCCTCCGAGATTCAGCGCTACGACGCGGTGGTCCTGGTCGCCGGCGGAGTGGGCACCGCCCCCGTGTACCCCATCGCCAAGGCGTTCTTCGATCTCGGCTGCCGGGTGATCGCCATCCAGGGGGCCCGGACCAAGGAGCTGCTCTTCTGGACCGACCGCTTGGCGGCGGTCAGCCACCAGCACATCATCACCACCGACGACGGTTCTTTCGGGCGCAAGGGCCTGGTGACGGAGCCGCTCCGGGAATTGCTCGAAGCCGACGCGGACCATAGGATTCAATGCGTGTACGCCATTGGCCCCGCCATGATGATGAAGGCTTGTGCCAAGACCACGGAGCCCTTCGGCACCAAGACGGTGGTCAGCCTGAACACGATCATGGTGGACGGCACCGGGATGTGCGGCGGCTGCCGCGTGGAGCTTCAGGGCCAAACCAGGTTCACCTGCGCCGACGGCCCCGAGTTCGACGGCCACCTCGTGGATTGGGACCGGCTCCTCTCGCGCCAGAAGATCTACGCCCGCGAGGAGGCGTGCTCGCTGGACAAGTATGTCCGAGAAGAGGCAAAGCAAGCAGAGCAATGACAAATGTCGAAAGCCAAATGACGAAGGAATGACGAAGCACCAAGCACGAAGAAGGCACTTCTCGCTGCTGGTTTCGTGCTTCGTCATTCGAGCTTCTTTCGACATTCGACATCTCCCTTCCGTCTCCTGACTTCTGTCTCCTGACTCCTTCTTCCCATGCCTCCCCGACCCACGCACCGCGTTCCCATGCCCGAGCAGGACCCCCAGGTCCGGTTCCGCAACTTCCAGGAGGTCCCGCTGGGCTACACGCCCGAGCAGGCCCTGGAAGAAGCCGCCCGGTGCGTGCAGTGCAAGAAGCCGCTTTGCGTGGAGGGCTGCCCGGTCTACGTGGCCATTCCCGAGTTCATCAAGCTCGTGGCCGAGGGGAAGTTCGTTGAGGCCGCGCGCAAGATCAAGGAGACCAATTGCCTGCCCGCGGTCTGCGGCCGCGTTTGCCCTCAGGAGACGCAGTGCGAGGAGCGGTGCCTGCTGGGCAAGAAGGGGGAGCCGCTGGCCGTCGGGCGCCTGGAGCGGTTCGCCGCCGATTATGAGCGGAACAACGGCCAGATCGAGATTCCCCCCAAGGCCCCGCCAACCGGCAAGCGCGTGGCGGTGGTCGGCGCGGGCCCGGCCGGGCTCACCGTGGCCGGCGACCTGATCCTCCTGGGCCACGACGTGACGGTCTTCGAGGCCTTCCACAAGCCGGGCGGGGTCTTGATGTACGGCATCCCCGAGTTCCGCCTGCCCAAGGAGATCGTCGAGAAAGAGGTCGATTACCTGCGGCAGCTCGGCGTCAAGATCGAGATGAACCAGGTGATCGGCAAGTCGATCACGGTCGATGAACTCCTGCACGAAGAGGGCTTCGACGCCGTGTTCGTCGGCGTCGGGGCCGGCCTGCCCACCTTCATGAACATCCCCGGCGAGAACCTCGGCGGCGTCTATTCGGCCAACGAGTACCTGACCCGCTCG
>CAYGZI010000215.1:0-8699 GCA_964354245.1 uncultured Planctomycetaceae bacterium | reverse complement strand
CACCCACCACCCACCACCCGCAAAACGCCCCCATCTCTCCCCTCGGGCTACTGGCATGTCTCTCGACAGGACCCTATAATCGCCATCTGTACACGGTTGCAGTGCCGGAGGAACCGACCTATGGCCAAGAAGTCCAAGCCCAGCAAGCGCCCCATCGAGCATTACGACCATAAGGACAAGACCCGCCCCAACAACCCGCCCGTCGGCCTGGTCACGCCGCAGACCGATCCCGAGCAGCCCCGCAAGCAGTACCAGTACGACCCGCACCTCGACCCCCAGCTCGTCTGGTCGGGCAAGGCCGAGCACACCAGCTTCCAGGTCCCCACCATCAGCCTCCACGTCCACGAGCGGATCGACCCGCGCACGATCGTCCGGGCGGTGCAGCGTCGCAACGGTTGTGGTGCAGGCGTCCCGCCTGCGTCTTGTGGTGTAGGCGTCCCGCCTGCACTAGGCGGTAAAGGTGCAGGCGTCCCGCCTGCCTTGGGAGAAGGAAGGACTGGAGCAGGCGGGACGCCTGCACCACAACGGGCACTCGTTCAGCACTCGCTTTTTGAGTCGGCGGGGGAGAACCCGCCATTGCGCGAGGCGATCGAGTTCTACCGGCACGCGCACGGGTGGAGCAACCGGTTAGTGGCCGGCGACTCGTTGCTAGTCATGAATTCCCTGCTGGAAAAGGAGGGGATGGCGGGCAAGGTGCAGATGGTCTACATCGACCCGCCCTATGGGATCAAGTACGGCTCCAACTTCCAGCCCTTTGTCAACAAGCGCGATGTCAAGGACGGCAGCGACGAGGACCTGACGCAAGAGCCTGAGATGATCCGAGCGTTCCGGGATACGTGGGAACTGGGGATCCACTCGTACCTGGCTTACCTGCGCGACAGGCTCCTGCTCGCACGCGAACTCCTGCACGAAAGCGGGTCGTGCTTCGTACAGATCGGCGATGAGAACTTGCATCACGTGCGCGAGGTCATGGACGAGGTTTTCCAGCCTGGCAATTTCGTCTCGCTGATTACATTCAAGAAGACCGGCGGACAGAGTAGTAGCGAGCTTCCTGGCGTCGTGGACTACATACTCTGGTATGCGCGCGAACGCTCTTACGTCAAGTTCCGAAGGCTTTTTTTTGTCAAGAACCCGGGGGCAGTTGGAGCAACTCAATACACATGGATCGAGCTTCAGAATGGCGAGCGACGCCCAATGACTAGGGACGAGCTGGAAAATGGTCCTCCGCCAGGCGCTAGAATCTTCCAGCCATATCCGTTGGTGTCGATCGGAGCGTCCGCAAAGGATCGACCATACAAATGGCGAGGCAGACCGTATCGACCATCCCCGAACCGCCATTGGAGTAGCCCGGATGGTCTGCCAACTCTCGACCGCGCCGACCGGCTTCTAGCCCTTGGCGAGACTCTGCGCATGGTCAATTACTTGGACGACTACCCCGTAACGCCCATCACCAATATTTGGACGGACACACAGATCAGCGGATTTACCCAAGATCGGGTCTACGTCGTACAAACGCTTCCTCGTGTGATAGCCAGATGCCTCCTCATGACCACCGACCCCGGCGACTTGGTGTTCGACCCAACGTGCGGTTCAGGGACAACCGCGCTGGTTGCCGAGGACTGGGGTCGTCGCTGGATCACGTGCGACACATCGCGCGTGGCGATCACGCTGGCCAAGCAGCGCCTGATGACCGCAGTGTTCGATTATTACAGGCTCGCACATCCGGACGAGGGCGTCGGCAGCGGATTTGTCTACAAGACCGTGCCGCACGTCACCCTCAAGTCCATCGCCAACAACCCTGAGATCCGCGAGGGCATGACCCGCCAGCAGATCGACGCGGCCATCGCCAAGTACGCCGAGCAGGAGACCCTCTACGACCAGCCCGAGGTGGACCGCTCCAAGGTCCGCGTCACCGGTCCCTTCACGGTCGAGGCCGTCCCGGCCCCGGCAGTCCGCCCTATCACGGAACTCCTGGTTCAGTCTCAGCCCGTCTCCCTGGACGAGCAGCCCACGTTGCCGGGTGTTGGCCAACTTGAGCCGCAGCCCAAGTTGCAGTTCACTCAGGATGTTTCCGTAGCGCGGTACGGCGAGACCCTTCGTCAGCGCCAGTGGCGCGACGAGCTTCTGGCCTGCGGCATCCGCGGCAAGGGCGGCCAGCGCATCGAGTTTGCCCGGCTGGAGCCCCTGGGCGGCACCCGCTGGCTCCAATGCGAAGGCGAAACCATTCCTTGTGAACCTTGTGGTGCAGGCGTCCCGCCTGCCCTAAAGAGTGAACGCGCAGGCGTCCCGCCTGCACGGAGGGGCCAACGCGCAGGCGTCCCGCCTGCACGGAGGGGCAAAGACGCAGGCGAGACGCCTGCACGGAGGGGCAAAGACGCAGGCGAGACGCCTGCACCACAAGCGCCAAGTGCGCAGCGGGTGGTTGTTTCCTTCGGACCGGAACACGCGCCCTTGGAGCAACGTCAGGTCGCCCTGGCCTTGGACGAGGCAGGGCAATTGCGGCCCGCCCCGACCGTGCTGATCTTCGCTTCTTTCCAGTTTGACCCCGAGGCCGCCAAGGACATCGACGAGACGAAGTGGCCGGGCGTCACGCTCTTGAAGGTCCAGATGAACACCGACCTCCTCACCGAAGACCTCAAGAAGGCCCGCTCCAGCAACGAGTCCTACTGGCTCATGGGCCAGCCCGACGTGGAGCTGCGCCAGATCAAGAAAGGCGAGCACAAGGGCAAATACGAGGTCGAGTTGCACGGCTTCGACTACTACAACACCCGGACGGGCGCAATCGAGTCGGGCGACACCACCAAGATCGCCCTATGGATGGTCGACACCGATTACGACGGCCGGAGCCTGTTTCCCCGGCAGGTCTTCTTCCCCATGGCCGGGCCCAAGGACGGTTGGGCGCGGCTGGCCAAGAACCTGAAAGCCGAGATCGACGAAGACCTGATCGAAGCCTACCGCGGCACGGTCTCCCTTCCCTTTGAGCCCGGCGACTTCAAGCGGGCCGCCGTGAAGATCGTGGACGACCGGGGAATCGAAAGCCTCAAGATCGTGGAGATTCAATAGGCGCAGGCGGGACGCCTGCACCACAATAGTAGGCCTCTTGTGGTGCAGGCGTCCCGCCTGCCGCTTTGCCAAACAAGACAACTCCGGTGGTGCAGGCGTCCCGCCTGCGCCTTTCCCGACGAAACGATCCGAAATAGGAGGTCCCACCCATGGGGACCGCGAGGGAGTTCGAGTTCATCGACCCGCGCACGACGCCGCCGGCGCCGATCCGTTGCCGCGGCGAATTGCCCCACTTGTACAAGGAGGAAGGCTCCTATTTCGTCACATTCCGGCTTTACGACGCGGTGGTGCCGGGGGGTTTGCCGCCTTGTGGTGCAGGCGTCCCGCCTGCGCGGAAGGGCAGCAATGCAGGCGTCCCGCCTGCGCGGAAGGGCAGCAATGCAGGCGAGACGCCTGCACCACAGCACGCGAGGAAGAAGATGACCGCCGCCGAAATCGCCGCGCTGAGCGAGCCGCCGCTGCGGCTTGGCGCGTGCGATCTGGCCCGGCCCGAAATTGCCATGCTGGTGCAACAGGCCCTCCGCCACTTCGACGCCGATCGGTACCTGTTGGCCGCGTGGTGCGTCATGCCTAACCATACCCACGCGGTCTTCACTCCCCTGCCGGGCCACTTGCCCGACGACATCCTCCACTCGTGGAAATCCTACACCGCGCACAAGGCCAACAAGCTGCTCGGCCGAAAAGGCACGTTTTGGGAGCGGGAATCGTTCGACCACCTGATCCGGTCGATCGAGGAGTTCGAGCATTTCATACGCTACGTTGAAGACAACCCGGTGGCTGCGGGCCTATGCCAATTGCCGAGCCAGTGGCCATACAGCAGCGCGTTCTTCCGTCAAGAGGCTACGCGGGAGAAGGACCCTGCAGGCGGGACGCCTGCACCACAATCGACGATGCCTTGTGGTGCAAGCGTCCCGCCTGCGCCGAAGGGCACAAATGCAGGCGGGAGGGAGACAGCTCAGGCAAATGCAGGCGGGAGGGAGACAGCTCAGGCAAATGCAGGCGGGACGCCTGCACCACAGGAGGGGAGGAATGAGTGAACTGAAAAGCTCGATCGACCAACTCATCATCAACTCTCCTTACGAGGAGCCGTCGAGCCATTGGGCTTACCATCGGCAGACGCGGTTTTTCACCAAGAACCAAGGTCGCCGGCCCGCTGGGTACGTGGTGGCCACGCCGGGCTCCAAGACCTTCGATGATCCGGGGATCTTCCGCGCGTTGCCCCTGGTGAATCAGATCCGCCCTCGCGTGAAGGCATGGCGCGAGGCAAACTACCCTGGGGTTACCGGGATTACCCGGAGGCTCCTGGAGCACTGGCAGGACTTGGAGCAGAGGGACTACCGCCGGTTCTTCTTCTGCCAACTGGAGGCCATTGAGACCCTGATTTGGCTGGCCGAGACCGATCCGGCTGAGAAACAGGGGATCGTGATCCCAGACGATGGAGGCCCATTCCGTCGCCTTTGCTCCAAGATGGCCACCGGCACCGGCAAGACCATCGTGATGGGGATGCTAATTGCCTGGCAGGTGCTCAACAAGGTGACCTACGGGCAGGACGCCAGGTTTTCTAAGAACGTCTTCGTCGTGGCTCCAGGCTTGACCGTGCGGAACAGGTTGCAGGTGCTGATCCCAGACAGCCCGGGCAACTACTACGATGAGTTCAACATCGTGCCGGCCGGCTTGGTCGAAAACCTGCGCCAGGGGCGCGTGCTGGTCCACAACTGGCATATCCTCAACTGGGAGAGCCAGGAGCAGATCGCCAAGAAGAAGAGCGTTGACAAGCGCGGAGCCAAGAGCGACGAGGCTTACGTCCGCGAAGTCCTCCGCGAGATGTCCGCCGCCCGCAACATCCTCGTCATCAACGACGAGGCCCATCATGCCTGGAGGGTCCCCGTCGGCTCCAAGATTGCGGGAGTGAGCAAATCGGAGGTAGAAGAGGCGACGAAGTGGATTGGCGGGCTGGACCGAATCCATCGTTCCAGGGGAATCCTCGCCTGCCACGACTTCACGGCGACCCCCTTCACCCCCTCGGGTAAACAGAGCACCGAAGAAGCCCTGTTTGATTGGATCGTCAGCGATTTCGGGCTGAATGATGCGATCGAATCAGGGCTCGTGAAGACTCCCCGGGTGGTGATCCGCGACGACGGACGGCTGACTGCGGACTACAAATCGCGGCTGTACCACATCTACAACGATCCTGAGGTCAAGGACGACCTGAACCGGAAGGCTGAGGAGCAGGAGCCGCTGCCGGACTTGGTCCTTAATGGGTACGAGTTGCTGGGAAACGACTGGCTGGAGACGTTGCGGCGATGGAAGGCGGAGAACTCGCCGACCCCTCCGGTAATGATAACGGTCGCGAACCGCACCGAGACCGCTGCACGGGTCAAGTATGCCTTCGATCATGGGAAGGTCCGCATTGACGAGCTTCGCAATCCGGCCCGGACGCTTCATATCGACTCCAAGGTCTTGGAGAAAGCCGAATCCCGCGTCGAGGCCGCGCCTTGTGGTGCAGGCGTCTCGCCTGCACCGGATATTGGAGGCGAGACGCTTGCAGAGAATGGCGAAGGTGCAGGCGAGACGCCTGCACCACAAGCTGGGAAGCTGACCAAGGACCAGCAGGCCGAGCGACTGCGGAAGGTGGTCGATACCGTCGGGAAGCCCGGCCAACCCGGCGAGCAGATACAGAAGGTTATCTCAGTAGGCATGCTCTCCGAAGGCTGGGACGCCAAGACCGTGACCCACATCATGGGCCTGCGGGCATTCACCAGCCAGTTGCTGTGTGAGCAGGTTGTTGGCCGCGGGTTGCGGCGGACCTGCTATGAGGTGGACGAGACGACGAGGCTTTTCAAGCCGGAATACGTGAACGTCTTCGGTGTCCCGTTCACCTTCTTGCCCCACGAAGGCGGCGAAGGGACGCCTCCGCCGCCGCCTTCGCACAAGACC
This sequence comes from uncultured Planctomycetaceae bacterium, assembly GCA_964354245.1. Classification (GTDB taxonomy): domain Bacteria; phylum Planctomycetota; class Planctomycetia; order Pirellulales; family Thermoguttaceae; genus CAYGZI01. The sequence goes on along the minus strand of CAYGZI010000215.1, from coordinate 2,699 downwards.
CAGATTGAGCCCGTCCGGGAGAAGCGGCGGTACGAAATCACCTGGCCCAACGTGATCCGGATCGACCACGTTTATACTCCCGTTCTCACCCTTGACCTGGCCGCCCTTCCGGTCCTTGAAATCAATCCGTTGGACACCGCGACCCTGGCCCAATTGGCTCCGGTCATTGACGGCAAGCCTGATGCGACAAGGATCAAGGAGATTGACCTGGAAGAGCTTGGGCGCAGGTTCCGGATGCAGAAAGTCGTCTTTGAGACGGCCCGAGATATCTACGACCAGATGCGGCCCGCGTGGAAGGGAAACCGCGAGTTCCTCCTGGCCCGGATCATCGGCCTGGTGGAGAACGTGCTTCGCAGCGACCGGATTCAGATTCTGCCGCCCCTCTTCTCCCAGGATGAGTTACGGCGACGGATTCTGCTGACCTTGAGCATGACCAAGATCGTCCACCATATCTGGCAGGCAATCCGCGAAGCAAACACCGAGCGGCTGACCGCGGTCTTCGATAACCAGTATCCGATCCGCAGCACGGGCGACATGAGGACGTGGTACACGGGCAGATCGTGTGAATACACCAAGCGGTCCCACGTCAACTTTTGCGTCTTCGACAGCACCTGGGAAGCCAGCGAAGCCTTCATCCTCGACCGCGATCCGAACGTAGATGCCTGGGTGAAGAACGACCACCTGGGCTTTGAAGTGCTGTACGTCTTCAAGGGCGTCGTGAAGAAGTACCGACCGGACTTCCTGATCCGGCTGACCAGCGGCAAGATGCTGGTCCTGGAGGTGAAAGGCCAGGACACCCAGCAGGACCAGTCCAAACGCACCTTCCTGGACGAGTGGTGCCGCGCCGTCAACGGCCACGGTGGCTTCGGCAACTGGGCTTGCGCTGTCTCGCGCAGCCCCGGCGACATCCGCACGATCCTTGAGGAGGAAATCAGCGGACGCCCATAACCGCCCGCGGGTCAACCTCGCGAGTCCTTGCCTCAACGAGGGACGCCGGCCGCCACCAGCCATCAGAAAGCTGACCGCTGACCGCCGACAGCCAAGAACTGATCGCCCCAAGTGCCCGCGGTGCCCGGTGGTCGGGATTTGCCTGCCGGACCAGACGCGGCTGCTCAGCCGTAGAACTTCGATGCACTCCGGACGGGTGGTGCCAATGCGTGATTAAGACGGGTGGCTGGGGTTGAAACAATCCCTCTCGCGCGGTTTACTGGGGGTTTCCTTCAGAGCCCGCCCCGGTGGTATGTGCCCCATGTTCGACCCCGTCGAGAGCAATGTCTCCTTTCCCCGGCTTGAGGAGGAGATTTCCCGCTTCTGGAAAGACCAACAGATCTACGAGAAATCGCTGGCCGAACGCGCCGGCGCCCCGGCCTTCGTCTTCTATGAAGGGCCCCCGACGGCCAACGGCCTCCCCCATCCGGGGCACTGTCTGACCCGGGCCATCAAGGACCTCTTTCCCCGCTACCGCACCATGCGGGGCTATCGGTGCCTTCGCAAGGCGGGCTGGGACACGCACGGGCTGCCGGTCGAGGTCGAGGTCTGCAAGGAACTGGGCATCCACAGCAAGGAGGAGATCGAGTCCTTCGGCGTCGAGCCCTTCATCCACAAGTGCCTGGAGAGCGTCTTCCGCTACACCAAGGAGTGGGAGCAGATCACCCAGCGACTCGGCTTCTGGATCAACCTGGACGAGGCCTACGTGACCTATCACCAGAGCTACGTCGAGAGCGTCTGGTGGGCCCTCAAGAACCTGTTCGACCGCGGGCTCTTGTACCAGGGGCACAAGATCGTCTGGTGGTGGGCCCAAGGCGGCACGGCCCTTTCGTCCGGCGAAGTCGGAGAGGGCTACCGCCAAGTGGCCGACCCGAGCGTCTACGTCCGTTTCCCGCTCGTGGATGAGCCGGACACGGACCTGCTGGTCTGGACCACCACGCCCTGGACCTTGCCGGGCAATCAGTTCGCGGCGGTGAAGGCGGACTTGGATTACGCGGTGGTCGGCGTGGAGGGCCACGACCGCAAGCTCATCGTGGCCGCCGCGCTGGCGGAGACCATTGCGGCGAAGGTCGGCAAGAAGTTCACCGTCGAGTCGGTCGTTCGCGGCCAGTCGCTCGTGGGCCAGCGCTACGTCCCGCCCTTCGACTACTACTGGAAAGACCAAGGCAAGAAGCGGGGACGCCTCAAGGCCGGGGGCCGGCAGCACGTGGCCTGGCGGGTCGTGCCCGCCGACTTCATCACAATCGACACCGGGACCGGCATTGTCCACCAGGCCCCGGCATTCGGCGAGGTGGACTACGACCTGCTCCTGGCGGAGCAAGAGCGGTTCGTCGAGGGCGAAGGGCCGCCGCTGATCTGCTCCGTCGGCCCGGACGGCCGTTTCACCGCCGAGGCCCCCGACTACCAGGGCCGCTGGGTCAAGGACGCCGACCGCGACATCATCCGCCGCATGAAGGCCGACGGCATTCTCCTACTCGAGGAGTCCTACGTCCACGACTACCCGTTCTGCTGGCGGGCCGAAGAGGACCCGCTCATCCAGTACCCGCGCAAGAGTTGGTTCATCCGCACCAAGCGTCTGAAGCAGAAGATGCTCCAGAACAACCGGCGGATCAATTGGCTGCCGGAGCACATCCGCGACGGGCGATTCGGCAATTTCCTGGAGACGAACGTCGATTGGGCCCTGTCGCGCGAGCGCTACTGGGGCACGCCGC
>CAYGZI010000214.1:0-8702 GCA_964354245.1 uncultured Planctomycetaceae bacterium | reverse complement strand
GACGATCCGCGAAAACCACAAATCACCCGGTTGACAAACCCGTTATCATAGATGGGACAAGCGAAGCGTAGTCCCACCAGAAGCTGGCCCAATCACCTCACGCGAATAGGTCCCTTGAGCAAAAGGGGACTGGCTCCGAGTCCGCGAGGTGCCTGTCCCCTTTTGCGGGCCCTGCCAGTTGGCCGACATCTTCCAACGCTACGGCGAGGCCTATCAGCGGAACCATCCGCTGAGCCCTGCCCAGCGCAAGGCGGTGTGGGCCATCACGCATTGCCGCACGGCCGCCTGGGTGGCGGCCCGCCAAGAAGAACTCTTGCCGGTGCCCTACTTTCACAACGTCTTCACCCTGCCGCACGAACTCAACGGGTTGATCCTCTCCAGCCAGCGCAACCAGCGGGCACTGTTGGGCCTCTTGTTTGACGCCGCCGCCCAGACGCTCCTGGAATTCGGCCGCCACGAGCTGGCCGGCAAAGTCGGCTTTACGCTGGTGCTGCACACCTGGGACCAGCAGTTGCAGGCCCACTTCCACCGCTTCTTACGGCACATCTTGCCCGATCGTTTCTTGCGCATCCGGCACTACGGGCTGTTGGCCAACTCCGTCAAGTACCACCTCCTGCCGCGGTGCCGCGAGCTTCTCGGCGCCCGACCTCGCCAGACGCAACAGCGGCCCCAAACGGCGGCCCAGTGGATGCAGACGCTCCTCGGGATGGACATCACGCGGTGTCCCTCCTGCGGCGAGACACTCTCCCACCAGCGGCTCCGGCCGTCCCTCCGCACGTCGACCGGCGCCTCTCTTTCCCCCTCCGACAGCCCCGTCCCCCTCCGGGACACCTCGTAAACCGAGGCTCCGTGATGATTCAAGACCCGATCCCGACTCCCCTCATCGCGAGTTGCCGACTCTGCGTCCGCCGATGCTCCGCGCGTCCCGTGCCATGAGATGCCTTCTCCCGCGTCTGCCGAGCCCGTTTCCCCTTGCCGAACTCGCTCATCAACCCCCCAGCCTTCCCACAAAGCTCCTTCATGGTGCTTGGCAGCCCCTGCGACGCCACTTCCACTCCACTGGCCGTCTGATCCAATCCCCAAGACAACGGCGCCCTCGTCCCCACGCTCCGCGGCTCAGTTCAACGGGGTTTTATCGGTCATCGCTGCGCGACGACACGATAAAACCCTATTCGTTGCGCCCAGCGCAAGTGCGCTGCGTGCCAGCGCAACTTCTCAACCGCGGCTCCACTCCATCTGGGGAGCGGACACACCCGACTCCGCCTTCCCCTTTCCGACTTCCCACCTCCGACTTATCCCCGATCCCTTCACCCCATCATCCCTGCTCCGAAAATCCAGGGAAGTGGCTTGCGTAGTGTGTCGGCCCGGCATTGCGCTGGTGTTGGGATCGTTGGCTGGGTGATTGGGGGGGCTATTTAGGCAGCCCGGTCGTCGAGTTGTTTTGGCGTTAGCGCAACGTCGAAGCCGAGGTGTTGCAGGCGCCTGACCAGATAGCGCTTCAGCCGCTCCGGCTCCAGACGATCGAAGTCGTCTCCTCCAAGGTCTCGGTACTCCACGTGGTTCTTCAGCACATGGTAAATGATCACCAGGATGCTGTGGCCTACCGCGATAAGCGCACGCTTCTTGCCACGCCGTGCGGCCAGGCGACGGTACTGTGCCGCCAGGTAGGTGTCCTTGGTGTGGCTGGCGGCCCAGGCGGCTTCCGCCAACGCGCGGCGGAGCCAGCGGTTGCCTTTGCGGGTGCGTCTTGGTTCACCGTGAATTGGAATTCTTGGCGGCCTGAGTTGGCGGATACATGGGCATAGGTCGTTGATTGGTGACACGAGCGATTATTGGATTGTCGCCATCGCCGTGCAAGGGGCGGCGTGAGCGACGTGGGGGAGTACGGGTTCCTCTTCTCTGATTCCGTTTGGAAGGTCCAGGCCGAAGGTTTGGGCCAGGTGCTTTGCGGCTTCGCCCAGCGGCAGTCCGTGGACGGCGCTCCAGAGGTCCAGGACGTTGCCCTTGGCGCCGCACTCGGCAGAAGCAGCGGAAGACATTCTTTTGCAGGTTGACGGAGAACGAGCGGCTGCCGGCGTGCGACGCGCCATACACCGGGCCAAGGGCCGCGGCGTTGGGCTCCGCAGCCGCGGAGGCGATCTAGGTGTCCCAGGCGCCGCAGCACCTGTTCCATCGTGACCTGGCGCCGGATCGCGGCGAAGTCGATCCCCGCCGGCCGCTCGGCCGCGCGGCAGCGGCCCAGCGCCGCGTTGCGGGAATCGGAAGCAGTCCTACCCGCGATGCGACGGGCCACACTGCAAACGATCCTTGATAGGGTTTGGGCAGTCATCAGTAGAATAGAAGTCGGGCGTTAGCGGGCATACGGTTTCGCACTGGCTTGCGCACCGGTGCGTGATTGGCTGCACAGGAGGAAACCGGCCCGTCAGGTGCGCTGCGCTACGTCGCCAGAGGTGGGAAGCGTAAACGTTGGAAACGCTTGCCCTTGTCCAGCCGTCGGGACCGCGAGGGCACCCCGGGGATACCCCCCCATTGGGATCCTCTCCCTGTGGGGCATCCGGACCGACGTCCATGGATACCGCCAACCCGCCTAGTGACAACGGCCGGAGTCGATCCCGGAGAGGTGCAGGTCAGCTTGCCAGTGCCCGGGGGTAGGTTCGTCAGAGCGCCCGTCGGAGAGTTGAATGAGGCGGGTACTTGGGCTATCTTGATTTGCCGAGGGCGAGGGCACGCGGGTTGTCGCTTCGCGGTGTGAGGATCGAGAGAAGGTTTCTAGTTAACGTACGGGAGGAACATGCCATGAGACGTGTCATTTGCACTGTGTTTGTGCTCGGATTGGTTGCGTTCTTGGGTGCGGTCGCGTGCATGAGCGTCCGAGCCGAAGATAAGGCAGCCAAAAAAGAACGGGTCTTCGAGCTGCGGACCTACGTCACCAACCCCGGCAAGCTCGAGGCGTTGCACAAGCGGTTCCGGGACCATACGAACCGGATGTTCAAGAAGCACGGCATCGAGCTGGTCGGCTTCTGGACGCCGGCGGAGGGCCCGGAGGCCGAGAACACGCTCATCTACATCGTCGCCTTCCCCAGCCGCGAGGCGCAGGCCAAGGCGTGGGCCGCCTTCAGGGCCGACCCGGACTGGCTGAAGGCGAAGGAGGAATCGCACAAGGACGGAGTGATCGTCAAGGAGGTCAAGAGCACCGCGATGCGGGCCACCGACTACTCGCCGATCCGGTGAGACCTACCCCGGAAGACGCCGGAGATTGATCAGCTCGTCCAGCAGGTGAACGGCCGTGCCGGCGACCTGCAGATTCGCGCGGAACAGGTTCGAGGCGAGCTGCAGGTCCACCAGGCCCTGCGCAATATCGGTATTGGAGAGTTCCACGCCGCCGGCGACGATCTCGCCCGCGCCGCGCTCTTGGGGATCGCTCTCCGCGGGCAAGCCGGAATTGGGCCCGACCGCGTAGCGATTTCCCGCTTGCTTTGCCAGTCCCGATGGATTGGCGAACCGCGCCAGGCGGATTCGCCCCAGGTCGCGGGACCTGCCGTCGGTCCAGACTCCCTGGACCCGGCCGTCACTGCGGATGCGGAAGCCGGTGAGCGTGGCAGTTCGGCCGGACGGAGCCCGCACGGCTCTGCCCAGGGGAATCCGCAGCGGACTCAGGCTCCCGGTCTGGATCCGAAAATTCTCGTCCGCGGCGAACCCGAGGACGCGGTAGCCGTCGGCCGTGACCAGCTCGCGGTCGGCGTTGAGGCGGAACGACCCGTCGCGGGTGTAGAACCGCTGGCCGCGAGGTCCTTCGAGAATGAACAAGCCCTCGCCCTCGATGGCTATGCCGGTGGAGCCTTCGTCGATGGCGATCGAGCCTTGCGAGAAGTCGGTGGACGTTCCTGCGACCGCGACGCCCGTGCCGACCTGGACTGGGTTGCTGCCGCCGTTGGCCCCCTCGGGCGCCGCACCGGGGCTTTGGGTCTGCGGCTGCTGCGTGACGAGCACGGGTGACGAAGCCTTGAAGCCCGGCGTCCGGGCGTTGGCCATGTTATTGGCGACCACGGCGACGACCGTTTCGGCCGCGGCCATGCCCGAGAGCGCCGTTTGCAGTACCGATCCCAGGGCCATCGCAGGAAATCTCCGATCGGCGAAAACAGGCCGACAGATTGCACGAAGTGGTGCCGCTTGCGGCAGACTCGGCACGTTCCGCAGGTTCCCGGTTGGAAGCGGGAGGGACAAGGAACAAAGGGGGGAACGTCAGCCGATGCCGCCGGCCATAAGAAAGCATACCTTATTGCAGCGGGGAGGGGAGAAGGCGTCGGAAACGAATGGCGGCGCCCGGCCTCAACGGTTGCCGCTGCCGGCCTCCTGGAGCTTTTGCATCACCTGGTCGATGCTGAAGCTGGCCGGCTTCTGCCGCGGCGGGAACTCCTTGAAGCTCTGGAGCCACTGCGCCACGAAGGCCTGCGCCGGCACGAGGGCAAAGATGCGATCGATGCGCCAGCGTGGGTAATCCATTCCCTCGTGGTCTGCCCGTTCGAAAGGATCAGCACGCAGGCTGAAGAGCTTGGGCGCCCGGAGATCCACAAAGGGCTCTTGCCAGACGTCGAAGCCGTGGGCCGTCGGCAGGTGCTCATCGCGATCCCCGAGATGATTCTTCCCGAACTGCCCGGTCGCGTAGCCGAAGGGCTTGAGGAGCTCGGCGATCGTGGGGTCCTCTTTCTGCAGCCCCAGCGGCGAGCCGGGCAGGCCGACCTTGGTCAGGCCGGTGCGGATCGGCGACTGGCCGGTCAGCAGCGCAGCGCGCCCGGCGGTGCAGCTCTGCTGCCCGTAGAAGTCGGTGAACATAGCGCCTTCCCGCGCCAGCCGGTCGATGTTCGGCGTGCGGTAGCCCATGATGCCGTGGTTGTACGCGCTGATGTTGAACCACCCCACGTCGTCGCCCCAAATAATGAGGATGTTCGGCCGCTTGGCCTGCGCCGCCCGCGGCTGCTGGGCTTCGACTGCGCCTGCTGTTCCCAACAGCATAAGCACCGCCGCTGCGCAGACGGCAATCCTCAAGGACACCTTCGGCTTCATGACTGCTCTCCATTAGCTGAGGAAAAATCGAGCGCCACAATGTGACCGCGTGCAAGAGACTACTGTTGCTCGCCGCCGGACTCGGGAGGAGTCAGCCGGATCAGCGTCCGCTCTTCCTGGCGGTCGGGGCCAAAGTTGACCAGCACCGGCACCTCGTCGTTGGTCAGGTTGTAGAGTCCCGTTTCCACGACCACTTGCCGTCCTTCTTGACGTGGACCGCGAGGTAGCTCGACTCGCTGGGCGGCTCGCCCGGCACAATCACCCGCGCGGTCCCCTCCTCGATCGCAACGTCGGAGGCGATGAACCGCACTTTCGGGTCGACGACCTCGACTTGCGTCCCTTTGTTTTCCCGGAACAAGTCCTGCATGGCCCGGCGCCCCACCTGGGACGGAATCCCTTGGCACCCGCCCCACGCTCCACGCTACCGCGTCGCCTATCCACCATCACAGCCGGCGCGGCGCCAGACACTATAGCGGGCACGGGCTGCGGCCGTTGCCCGACGCCGCTGCGTGGGCTATGATGCCGTATCATCGGGAGGCGAGCCATGGAGTCAATCGAGCGGGGCTACATGCGGCATTCGCGGATCGTGTCTCTTCAGCCCTTCATCCGCGTTATCCGTGTGATCCGTGGTTTCTTTCGCCGTCCGGCATCGACTGCTGTGCCACGCTCTGCGGTCGTTTTGCTCGCGGCAGCCGTGGTTGCCGGCACGGCTGCGGCAGGAGACGGGCCTCCGCGCCGTGCTGGTCCGCCACAGAGTGGCACGCAACGCCCCAACGTCCTCTTCCTCTTCACCGATGACCAGCGCGAGGACACGATCCACGCGCTGGGCAATCCGCACATCAAGACCCCCAACCTGGACAAGCTCGTCCAATCCGGACTCGCGTTCCGCAATGCCTATTGCATGGGCGGCTACAGCGGGGCCGTGTGTCTGCCGTCGCGCGAGATGCTGATGACCGGCCGGGCATGGTTCGCCGTGCGGGGCCTTCCCAAGGACGCCCCCAATCTCCCCCGCTCGATGAACGAGGCCGGCTATCTCACCTACCACTACGGCAAACGGGGCAACACGCCGGTCGCCATCCAGGCCCTCTTCGCCCACAACCGGTATCTCCAGAACAACGAAGACCGCACGACCGGCTATCCGTGCCGGACCATCGCCGATGCGGCCATCGCCTTCCTCAAAGACTACGAGAAGTCGAAGGCCCGGGACCCTGCGGCGGCCAGGCCGCTGTTCATATATCTGGCGTTCGCCAACCCGCACGATCCGCGCGTGGCGGCCAAGGAGTATCTGGACCAGTACGATCCGGCGAAGCTGCCCCTGCCGCCGAGCTTCAAGCCCTTTCACCCCTTCAACAACGGGGAACTGCTCATCCGCGACGAGCGCCTGGCCCCCTGGCCGCGCCCGGAGGCCAACATCCGCGCCCAGATCCGCGACTACTACGCCGTGATCACCGCCATGGACGGGCAAATCGGCCGCATCCTCGATTGCCTCCGCGAGATCGGCCAGTACGACAATACGATCGTCATCTTCTCGTCGGACCAGGGGATCGCACTGGGCAGCCACGGGCTGATGGGCAAGCAGAACCTGTACGAGCACAGCATGGGAGTGCCGCTCGTGCTGAGCGGTCCGGGGATCCCGCGCGGGAGGTCGTCCGACGCACTGGCCTATCTGCTGGACGTCTATCCGACGATTTGCGAGTTGGTCGGCGCGAAGGCCCCGGCCGGGCTTGACGGCAAGAGCCTTGCCCCGGTGATCCGCGGCGAAAACCCGCAGGTCCGCGATACGATCTTCTTGGCCTATCGGAACGTGCAGCGTGCGGTCCGCCACGGCCGCTGGAAGCTGATCCGCTATCCGCAGATCAATCGCACGCAGTTGTTCGACTTGCAGGAAGACCCGCTGGAGCTCAACGATCTATCGGCCGACCCGGCGCAGGCCGGCCGCATCAAGGAGCTGACGACGCGATTGGACCAGCAGCAGCGGCTCTTCGGCGACAAGCTGGCCCTGACCTCAGACAAGCCTGCGCCCGCTGAAGTCAATCCGGACTTCTTCAAGACGCAGCCGCCGGCGAAGCCCAAGGCCCGGAAAACGAAGAAGAAGGCCGCCCGCAGCCGCGCGGCCGGTGAGAATCCGCCGCCGCCGAAGCCGGGCTTCACCGACGTCACCGCGCAGTCGGGCGTCGGCAAGATCGTGGAGGACCACTATGCCGCGCATCCCAAATGGTGGCTCAGCGGCGTCCACCTCGTCGATCTCGACCGCGACGGCAATCTCGATCTCTTCCTGAGCGCCCACGGCAGCGGGCCGGCCGTCGCGGCACTCGGCGACGGCACCGGCCGCTTCACCCTCGCGCCCGGCAAGTATCCGTCGAGCGAAGTCCACCTCGCCTACGACGGCGACGAAGACGGCCGCGTCGATCTGACTATGACCTATCAGGACGGCGGCGGGCAGTGGTGGCGCAACCGCTCGCGGCCGGGCACGCTCGATTTCCAGCCCACCGGCATTACCCGCGGCACCAACACGGCCCGGCGCCAGGCCATGATCGACATCGACCGCGACGGCAAAGCGGATTGGCTCCGCGGCTCGGGGACGGGCATTCACTTCGACCTGGGCGACGGGAAGGGCGGATTTGCCGAAGGGGACGCGTCGATCGCCTTCGGCATCCGCGGCCAGGCCGAGCGGCTCTGCCTGCCCGTGGACATCGATGGCGACGGCCAGATCGACCTGCTGACCGAATGGGGCCACTACGCCCAGCCCGACGGCAACAGCCGCATCTATCGCAACGACGCCAAAATGCACTTTATTGACGTGACGGCCGCGGCCGGGCTGGCCGAGAAGGGCATTTCCATCAAGGGCGCCGGCGACGTGAATCAGGACGGCTACGTGGACCTCATCTGCCTGGAAAACCGCCAGCGCCTGGAAATCTACCTCAACGATGGCAAGGGCCGCTTCACCAAGAAAGCGGGGGCGATCCAGGGCGTCGAGGGCCGGTTCAACATGGCGTCCTGGGGCATCGCCGTCGTAACCGATTTCGACAACGACGGCATCGCGGACATCATCCTGAACGGCAAGAACTTCCTCAAGGTTCTGCGCGGCACCGGCGGCGGAAACTTCACCTACATGAACCGGCAGTGGGGCATCGCGGACCTCGCGGCCTCGTCGATCGACGACGGCCTCTGCTTTGGCGACATCGACGGCGACGGCGACTTGGACATCGTCGGATACAGCGCGATCGGCGACCGGCGGCGCCTGGCCGTCTACCGCAACGACCTGCCTGCACAGCACTGGCTTCGCGTCCGGCCGGTCGGTCTGCCCGGCAACCGCGGAGCCGCAGGCGCCAAGATCCGCATCTACGCGGCCGGCTCGCCGCAGTTGCTCTGGTTCGAACAGGTCGCCGTCTACGACAGCCAGGCCGCGGCGAGCTACTACGGGCTCGCCCAGACCGAGCGCCACTTCGGCCTGGGCTCACGGACCAACGCCGACGTTTGCGTCCAGTTCTACCCGTCGGGCAAGACGGTCTGGCAGCGCGGCGTTGCCGCCGGCCGCACGGTCGAGATTCGCGAGGACGGGGCGCCCACGGAGAACGCTAGTCCTTAACCAAGCGAACTCCCTTTGGAGTGCGGCGATTCATCGCCGCTTTTCCCGG
>CAYGZI010000213.1:0-8739 GCA_964354245.1 uncultured Planctomycetaceae bacterium | reverse complement strand
GCAAACGCTTGCCGCCATTGAGGAAACAACTCCAAACCTGATATACACAGTCAAAATAGAGGACCAACAAGGGAATCGCCTTGCAGGGGCCGATCGGCCCCTGCAAGGCGCGACCCATCGCGCTGGCCGCGGCGTTTGTCTGCGCGGGCCAGCTACTCGATCTGTGTCACCTCACCGGGTTTCACCTCGAGCTTCCCTTCGAGCATCTGAGACTTGCCCTGCTGAGGCTTCAGCCAGACGTCGTACGAGCCTTTCGGAACCACCATGTCCTGGCCGAACCGGGTGGCGGTCTGAATGGGCTTGAAGTACTCGGCGTCCGGGCCGTGCCCGTTGGGCACCACCAGGGCGATCAGTTTCGGGGCCTGGCCCGTCCCGACGACGCGTACGATCCCCAGCACCAGGTCCGGACTGAGGTCCACCACCTTGCGGTCCTTGACGGAGAAATCCTTGGCCAGCAGCACGGGCAGTCCGCCTTCCGGCTGCCAGTAGATGTCGTACTTGTCGGCCGTGGGCAAGCGCATCTCCTGGCCATACGCGGTGGCCTCAAAGACCGGCTTATAGTAGGGGGCTCCGGGCGGGTGCCCGCCGTACTCGACCACGGCAATCTTGCCGAGTTTGGGCAGCGACATGGCCGGCGCCATGACTCTCAGGCCGCGGCGCCCGGCCGTTCCCGACGCCTGGCCGCGGACCACGGTCGTCTCCGTCTTGGGAGCAAGCAGGTTGGCCAGTTCCACGGACGTTTGCACGTTCTGGAACTTGCCCTTTCCCGCGGTGGCGACCAGTTCCATCGCCTTCTGCTCGTCGGCGCTTAGACCCAGTCCGATAACGCTGACGCTCTTCAGTTTCGGGTTCTTCATCAGCTTGGCGACTTCACCGGCCGGATCGCCTTTGAAGGTGTCGCCGCCGGCGGCGATCAAGATGATCGCACAGTCCCGATCCGACTTAGCGAGTTCCTTGCCGGCCGTCTCCAGGGCATGGGCCACCGGGGCGTCACCGCCCGGTGCAAGCATGGCAAACAAGAGGGTCAAGTCGTCCCGGACGGAATCGTTCAGTGCTCCCAGCGGGTGGGAGACGTACGACGCCTGGGCGGGAGGGACCTGCGGGCCCAGTTTCCGCGGAGGACCGTAAATGACCAGCGTCAGGCGGACACCATCGGGTATTGCGCGCACGGTGTTGGCCAAGACGTTTCGCACGGCGTCCATCCTGGTGACGCCGTCGGCGGTCTTCTCCGCCATCCTCTTGGAGCAGTCAACCACGATCGCCAGATCCCTCAATTGGATAGTGCCCGCCGGCGGGGAACTCTGCTGCATGGCCGCGATGAGCCGCTCAGAGGCCCCCTTGCCCTTGAGGTCTTCGATCTGCTTGGCGTCCAGCGCAAACGTCTGCTGCGACTCCGCAAGTCGATTCAGAATGGCATCCTCGCCGACCCGCAGTTCCAGGAGGCGCAGCACGTCCTCGTACTTGATCGCGGCTCTGGCCGGCGCAGGCTGCGAGCCCGGCTTGGCGTGGGCCGCCTTACTGAGGGCGTCCAGGACCTCCCCGGAAGCGCCGGCCGACTTGAATTTGGCCAAGGTCCCGCTATCGGCACGGAACGCGATGCCGTTTTCGTGAATGCTGGAGACGATGGCCTTGCCGTCCAGGTTCAACTGGAGCAGTTTGTTTACGTCATCCTCGGTCAACGGCGCGGCAACCGCCGCCGGCGCCCTGGCCAGACACAACCACGCCGCAATCGCGGCCACACACAACACTACCGCTCGTCGCTCGACTCTCTTCATTACAAGACCCTTTGTTCAAAGGAAACCAGAACCTCTGGCCCATGACCGTGACACCGACATTCCCCGAGACGAACGCTGAACCGTCACCGGACGGGCTGATTTCGGACGGCCAAGATCGGTCCCGGCGGCGAGGCAGGGAAGAAGCCTCCGGGACGAACCGACCAATAGACGATCGGCGGTGAGTTTGCACATATTTGCCTGATAAAATTGGTAATAATGGCCGCTGAAAGATGATTCGCGCCCGACCCGGGAGAATCAACCCCCACGCTTTGGTGCAACCGATAGCAGCCAGGGTGGGGCCCACTTCGCCCACCGCGTGCGCCCGTTTCGCCAAAGAAAGAAACCCGCGGGTTGCGACCCGCGGGCTTTACGATGAATTGTTCCTTCACTGCCCCCGAGGCGACCGGTCAGGTGGCACTGGCGTCCCGCCAGTGCTGTGTGTGCAGCACGGGCAAGATGCCCGTGCCACCCGCCGTGCTGACCGCCGCTACTCGTCGAACTCCTTGCCGGCGTCCTTGTCTTCTTTGAGCGGCAGCGTGTAGAAGTAGATGTGGTGCTGGACGTTGTCTTCCTTGGAGGTCAGGGTGGCGTCCTTTTCGGCCTTGATGCCGCGGATCGGATAGTCGTGGACCACGATCCGCGAGCCGTCCTTGAGCTTCTTGAGCTGCGGCAGGAGCTTGACCTCCATCTCGGGAAGCAGGTAGATCGTGATCACGCTGGCCGGGCTGAGGTCGAGCTTGAAGACGTCTTCCTGCACGACCTTGGCCAGCTTCTCGACGTTCCGCTTCTTGATGTTCTTGCGGGCGTCGGTAACGCGGTCCGGGTCGATCTCGTAGCCGACGGCCTTGCAGCCGTACTTCTTCGCGGCGGTGACCACGATGCGGCCGTCGCCGGAGCCGAGGTCGTAGAGGAGGTCGGTCTTCTTGACGCCTGCCATTTCGAGCATCTTCTCGACCACGTCGTTGGGCGTGGGGACGTAGACGCAGTCGGCGGTTTGGATCTTCTTGGGCGGGGCTTCGGCGTCCTGGGCCGCGCGGCTGCACGCCGCCGGGGCCAGGATCAGGGCCAACACGGCCGCCGCAACGCTAAGCATACGGTGCATGGATCAGTCTCCTTGAGGATTCCAGTGGGAAACGGACTCGCATTAACGCAAACCGGAGAACGTAGGGTGGGACAAGCGCAGCGTAGTCCCACCGGCTGGAACGTAGGGTGGGACAAGCGCAGCGCAGTCCCACCGGCTAGTAGAAGAATATGGCCAGGCTGACCATCTTGTCCTTGAACTCGTCGATCTTGTCTTCGTTGACCTTGGTCCCTTTAAGGTATAGCATACGGAGCTCGCGCAGGCCGACGAGGTGATCGAGGTCTCTGTCGGTCACGGAGCAGTCTCTGAGGTTGAGGGTCCGGAGCTTGGAGAGCCCCTTGAGGTGGACCAGGCCGGCCCCGCTCACCTGCGTGTTCTCCACGGAGAGCGTGTCGAGGTCGGCCATCTTCTTGAGGTATGCGAGCCCCTTGTCGTCCACCTTGGTGTCGGCCAGGTTCAAAATGGTGATGTTCTCCAAGGGCTCCACGTTCGCGAGCCCCTTGCTGGTGACCTTGGTCTTCTGCAGGTTGAGGCATTCGAGGTTTGTCAGGTCTCGGAGGTGCTTCAGCCCGGCGTCGGTAATCTTCAGGTCGTGAAGATAGAGCCGCACCAGGCTGGTCATTCCCTTGAGGTGGGCCAGCCCGTCGTCGGTGACCTGGCCGCCGCCGATGTCGAGCGATTCGAGGGCCGCCAGCTTCTTCAGTTGCGGCAGGTCCTCATTGGTGATCTTCGCGCTGGAGACTTCGATGTTATCGACCTTGCCCTCGGCATTGAACCGCACCCGGGCCCCGAGCTTGCGCAGGGCGTCGACCACGGCCTTTTCGGCCGGGTCCGGGGCGACCTTCTCTTGCGGGGCGGCTTCGGCGGGCGCCGCCGCGGCCGGTTTGTCGGCATCCTGGCCCCAGCAGGCCGATCCGCACCACGCTGCCACCAGGAACAAGAGGAAACACGGCAATCGTCTCATCGCGGCCTCCCTTGAGTTCGCACACCGGGCCTTGCCCGGGCAAATTCGTGTCCAAAGATCCCCATTTTCGCCACGGCCCGGGCGTTGTCAACCTTCCCGGCCCCGGATTGCCGCACAACCTACTTCTTCGGGGGCGGCGACGGGGAGCAAGAACGGCACAAACGCCTATCCCGGACTACATAAAGCCCGGAGCGCCCCGGGGCGGGTTTGTTCCCGAACCCTGACCGGGCGGCGGGGCGGAGTTTGGTCGTTGGCGTAACGGCGGCTTCTGGTCCGGCGCGGCCTTGGAACCGACCTTGCGCAAGTCCTCCAGAAGTCGGACGACCTCAACGTGGATCTGGTAGGTGTTGGACACGACCAAGACCCTCGCATTGCCAAACGTTAGCCCGACGATGGCGCCTACGCCCATGCCCGAGTCCATCCAAGAGTCGAATTCAACGGTAGTCTTGATCGCGTCGATCAGGCTGTCGTAGTCGTCCCAAGGCATGTCCTTCTCGTCGCGGCACCGGACCAGATCGGCCACATCGTAAACCTTGGTGATGAACATGCTGTCAGCGACGTCTGGTGTGGTAATGAAGAGCACCTCGGAGCGGATGGTCCAGGTCAAGCCCAGCGGCCGAAGAATCAAGTCCAAGACCGACCGGAGGGATAACGGTGCGCGGCCCGCGTAAGTAACATGCATGGTCGATGGGTCGACGCTCGTCTCTTCCAGGGCTCTTCTGTCCAGCACGATCGGGATGCGGTGCAGGTCGGCGAGATGCTCGACCACATCGTCTAGGGGAGTCTGGTGGAACTCGGCCTTGGTCGGCTCGGCGAGGGCCTTCTCGATCTCCGCCTCGCCGCCCACATACTGGATCACGGTCCCCCGTGGACTCCCGGTCGGCGGGACCGGGCTGCGCCCGTCGGGCTTGGCGGGGCCGGTCGTCGCTGGCGGGGGAACCGGCTTCTTGCCGGTGGTTGGAGACGAAGCAAATACGTCTTCAAACGGATTGCCGGCCGCGGGCTCCGCCGTCTTGGACGAGGCGGCCGGCTGAGCGGCCGGCTTGGCGTCCGGCTTCGCGGAGTCTGCGAACGGATTCTCCTCGGCCGCCGGGCCTTGCGCCGCTAAGACACCCCCTGGCAGGGCCCCAGGCACCCAAAGCATGGCCCCGGCCAACGCCAGCAGCACACCCGCTACGACCGCACCGTGCCTCAAAAACTTTCGAGACATGACAACCTCCTCTGGTCCAGAAATCGGTGAAGATGCCAGAGACGTGCGCGGGGGACGTGTTCCGGGCGTGCCCCGCGAGCGCAGTTGAGTCTAGCCCCCAGGGGAGGGCCACGCAAGGGTTTAGGTTTCAGGGTTCAGGAAAGACGCGTTGCTGCCAAATGTTGAACCCCGAACCCTTTCCGGGCCGACACGGCCCGACTCGGAACCTCTGGCGCTATGGGAGTAGCTCTCGAATCTGGCCGATGTAGAACGAAGCCAGCTTGAAGATCAGAGCGATCATCAACAGCGCGACCAGGGCCCAGATCAGGAACGCGCCTACGGTCGAGGCCGTGGTCAGCGCCGCCTCGGCCCGGCTGCGGTATTGTGCCGAGAGCTTGGCCATGGCGTCGGGCAGCTTGCCGCTCTGTTCGCCGACGTGCAGCGAGTCGAGGAACTCCACGGGAAACGCGCCCGTATCGCGGAATGCCTCGTAGAGCGTGTTGCCCGCGACGACCGCACGCGAGATCTCCTCGATCCGATCCGTAAAGTGCGGGGTTTGGCTGCTCTGGAGACTCAGACGGATCGCCCGGCGCACGTCCATCCCGGTGTGGAAGGTGAGGTTCATCGCCCAGGTGAGCCGGGCCAGCGAGAGCAGCCTGAGCGGCGCGCCGAACCCGGGCAGGTGCCAAAGGGCCCGCTGGATGGGCCGCGTCCAGACGATCCCCTTGCGGCAGCCCTGGATGAACAGAAAGACCAGCACTCCGACGATCCCCAAGAAGACCAGATACTTGACCAGGCCCGCGGTGCCCATCAGCCCCAGCCCGAGGAGGTCAATCCGGGCCTCCTTGTTCGCGGCCAATGCGCCGGGGACCCAGATGAGCACGCCGACAACCAAGAGGGTGACCACCAGCTCGATGATCGGCCAGGTCAGTGCAGCCAGAAACGTGCGGCGGAGATGGAGCTGGCCTTCGTAGTGGTCGGCCAACTGGGCGAAGGCCTCGCTGAGCCGGCCCGACTGATCGCCGACCTCGACGATCTCGCGAAACAAAGGCGGGAAGAACTCGTCCGACGCGGCCAGGGCCTCGCGCAGGCTGGCGCCCTGGCGGATCGCGTCGCGCACGGCCTGGAGCGGTCCTCGGGCCCGATAGCCCGGGGCGCGAGTTGCCTCACGGTCCCAGACCGCGCGGATGTCGATCCCCGCGTCCAGCGAGATCGCCATCCGGCGACAGAGTCCGGCGAGGTGCTTGGTGGAGATCCGCGGGCTTCCGAGCATGGGGCCATTGTAGCAGGGGCCAGGGGTCGGGGTTCAGGGGTCAGAGCCGGGCCGTGTCGGCCCGGGTAGGGTTCATGGTTCCGTTTAGCGGCCGCGCTTGCGCGGCGCGTGGCCGTAAGTCGATACGCGCTGCGCGAGTCAGCCAATTGTCCCGCCGCCATGCCGAGCGCTATAATGTTGACCAGTCTCGGACTGACTGTTGAATTGGCCGGACGTCGCCCCCCTTTTTGAGGAGGCTGGACTCGTATGCAGGAGAGTTCCCCGTTTCCCCCTCCCCCAGGCCGCGTCCCGCTTGCGCCCGCCTGCGCAAGGTATCCCCGCCTCTCGGTGATGGTCCTGTTCCTCTTCGGCGTAGTCTTCCTGCTGGTTCTTCCGTACTTGGCCCAAGAGGTCTCATACTCCATCAGCCGCGGCAAGGCCCTTGGCGAGGCCGAGGTCGCCCGGGAGGAACTGGCGGAGGTCCCCGCCCCTGAGAACCGCTATCGCACGGTGGTCAAGGCAATCGCGCCGAGCGTCGTTGCCGTGGAGATGGTCCGGCTCGTGCGCGGGCGCCGTTCGTGGGACGACTGGAGCGGATTCTACCAGCCGGCCATCTACGGCCAGGGCTCCGGGGTGATCGTGGACAACGAGGGGTACATCGTCACCAATTTCCACGTCGTTCGCGGGGCCAGCGAGGTCCAGGTGACGCTCAGCAATGGTGAGGTCCTACGCAACGCGAAGGTCGTGGGGGCAGACCCGCCGAGCGACATCGCGGTCTTGAAGATCAACCCCGGGACGAGGAAGCTGCTTGCGGCAGACTGGGGAGACAGCGATAAGCTGGAGGTCGGCGACCCCGTTCTGGCCATCGGCAGCCCCTATGGCCTCGCCGGCACAGTCACCTCCGGCATCGTGAGCGCCAAGGACCGCCAATGGGTGGACCGTGACCAGGGCCTTGGGCTGCACGACTTCCTCCAGACGGACGTGGCCGTCAATCCGGGCAATAGCGGCGGGCCGCTGGTGGACCTGAAAGGCCAGATCGTCGGGATCAACACGGCCATCTACGGGCAAAGGTACCAGGGGATCGCCTTTGCCATTCCCAGCCGGCTGGCCGAGCAGGTGTATGAGAAACTGAAGGCCGGCGAGCCTGTTTCTCGCGGGTGGCTTGGAGTGGGCCGGCAGGAGGTGACTGAGCGCCTGGCCGAGCAGCTTGGCCTCGGGGCGGCCCGCGGCGCGCTGGTCACGGAAGTGGTCCCCACTTCACCTGCCGAGAAGGCCGGAATCCAAGTGGGCGACGTGATTGTGAAATGGGGCAACCGGCCGGTGCGCAACGCCGACGAGTTGCTGTTCCTCGTGGCGTCCTCCCAGCCGGGCTCGCAGGTCAAAGTGGAGTTGTATCGCGGCGGCCAGAAGCAGGTGGTGAGCGTTACCGTGGGGGAGCGCCTGCCCCAATTCGGCGGCTAACGACCGCGGTGTTGACCCGGTTGAGCCGAGCGGTATAATCATCGGCACTCGGGATATCAGGCGGCCTTCGTCAGGCACCCTTCTGAGGGTGATCCGAGCGGCAAAGGGACTTGCCGGGCACAATCTCAGGTGTGGAATGGATTCCGCGCTTTGCACCACGCAGGGTAGGACGTCTATCGAAGCCGCCCTAGGGGGGTACCCGGTGTCGCTTGGCTCGTCGCTGGACTCGAAGGACCGCGTCAAGCAGGCGATCGACATCGTCGAGTTGGTGGGCCGCCACATTTCGCTCCGCCGTCAAGGGCGGAACTTCGTCGGCCTGTGCCCCTGGCACGACGACACCCGGCCAAGCCTCCAGGTCAACCCCGATCGCCAGTCGTTCAAGTGCTGGGTCTGCGACATCGGGGGGGACGTCTTCACCTTCGTCATGAAGATGGACGGCGTCACCTTCCCCGAGGCCCTGGCAATGCTGGCCGAGCGGGCAGGAATTCCTCTCAAACCCAGCCGGCAGGAGCCAAAGGCCCCCGGATCGCTCGAAAAACGGGACCTTTACCAGGTGATGGCCTGGGCGGAGGCCCAGTATCACCAGTGTCTGCTCCACGACCCGGAGGCCGAGCCTGCCCGCCGATACCTCCAAGAGCGGGGCATCACGGCAGCCAGCATCGAAGGATTCCATCTTGGCTTCGCCCCCAACCGTTGGGACTGGATTCTTCGCCGCACGCAGTCGGGGGGCCCCGGCACCAAGGCGCTAGAGGCCGTCGGAATCCTGGCCCGCTCTCCCGAGGGGGATCGGGTCTACGACCGGTTCCGCGGCCGGGTCCTTTTCCCTATCCGCGATGTCCAGGGGCGTCCGATCGCGTTGGGCGGCCGAGTGCTGCCGGAATCTGGGGCCACCAGTCCTGCCAAGTACATCAATTCCCCCGAGACAACGCTATTCCGCAAAAACGAGCAGCTCTACGGGCTGGACGTGGCCCAGAACGCGATGCGCAAGGGCCGCACGGCGATGGTCGTGGAAGGGTA
>CAYGZI010000212.1:0-8768 GCA_964354245.1 uncultured Planctomycetaceae bacterium | reverse complement strand
GCTCGACAGCCCGGTGCTCCGCTACAAGCTCGGCTCCGCCTACTTCAACCTGCGCAACTACTTCGGCAACGTCTCGGTGCAGACGATCAAGTCGGGCGCGGCCGGAACGATCAACGGCCCGTGGTATTTGATCGAGCCGGTGCCGGGCCAGAAGGACGTCTTCCGCTGTGCCCCGGAGACCTCGGCGATCTACCAGGTCGCCAAGGCCCTGGCCGACGGCATCGAGGACCGGCCCGACATTCACGTGCTCCAGGCGACGATCTATCTGAACGCCCGCCGCTATGCCCAGGCCTACGAGATGTTCGGCAAGATCGGCCCCAAGGTGCCCAAGGAAGATAAGGCCCTCTTCCACTATTACTACGCCCAGGCGGCCTTCGGCACCGGGCAGTACGACCGCTATCTGGAGCTATTGGAAGAGGCGATCAAGCTGGACCCCGCGGCTTACAAGGCCACGCGGGTCGATGCCTACCTGGCCGTGGCCGACCAGTACAATCAGGCCGGCAACCTGGACAAGTACATCGAGTTTCTGGCCAAGGCCGTGGCCGAAAGCCCGCAAACCGCCTCGCTGCACCTGAAGCTCGGCTACGCGTACGAGGAGTCGCAGAAGTACGAGCCGGCCATCGCCCAGTGGCGCATGGTGCTGGACATCGAGGCGGACCATCCGGAGCGGATCAAGCTCCTGAACCTCATCGAGAAGTACCGGAGCGGAGCGGCGATGACGGTCGCGCCGAGTCCGCCGCCGAAGAAGGCCGCGCCGGCGAAGAAGGCCGAGCCGGCGCCGAAGAGCGCGCCGAAGAAGACGCCGAAGGCCAAGCAGTAGCCGTAGGGCCGGCTGTGCCGGCCAGGAAAGTACCGGCCAGAAAAGGCTGACGTACCGTTTCGGCTACCATCCCTTTGCTTCGTTGTGCAACGAGGGATACAATTTAGCGGGGTTACGTCCCCTACCTGTCCGGAGAGTATCCCGATGCCCAGTCCGTTTCCCGGCATGGACCCCTTCATCGAGGGCCAGCGGTGGAGGGATTTCCACACTCGATTCGTCACGGTGCTGAGCGAGATGCTCACGCCCGAGGTCCGGCCGCGGTACGTGGTCGAGGTCGAGGAATACGTGTATCTTGCCCGCGAGGAGGAAGACCCCGACCGCGTGATCGAGCCGGACGTGGTCGTGGTCGAAAGCGGTGCCGAGCCGGCGGCTGGCCTGCGGAGTCCGCCCGGCACGGCCTCGGTCGCCACGCCGGTGATCCACACGGTGCCTGTGCCAAAACGTTATCGCCAGGCGTTCCTGACCATCCGCAACCGCCAGTGGCAGACTGTCGTCACCGTGATTGAGCTGCTCTCGCCGGTCAACAAGAAGGCCGGCGAAGGGCGCAACGAGTACCTGGTCAAGCGGAGCAACGTCTTCCACACGCCGGCCCACCTGGTGGAGATCGATCTGTTGCGGGGCGGCCAGCGCCTGCCGACGGGCGAGCCGTTGGAGCCGGCGGACTTCTATGCCTTCGTCTGCCGCACGGAGCGGCTGCCGCAGGTCGAAGTCTACCCCTGGACCCTGCGTCAGCCGTTGCCGGCGATTCCCGTCCCTCTGGCCGGCGACGACCCGGACGTGCCGCTGGATCTGCAAATGGCCTTCACCACGACCTACGACCGCGCCGGCTACGACTACTCTCTCGACTACCGCCGTCCGGCCGAGCCGCCTCTGGACCCCTCCGCGGCCGAGTGGGCGCGGACGGTCGTCGCGCGGTGACGATGGGAAGACGAAACCACCCCGACAAGCCGTGGCGCCGCCGGGGTCACGTGCGTCGGGTAGTTCGGGGTTCCGACCGCCGACATCGAGAGCGGCCACAGGGAGATCGGGCTTGGGCTTTCAGTGGCGGCACTTTAGCGGGCAAAACGCTTTGCGCACCGTCAGTGCCGCGTGCCAACCCGCTGATGTATCGTCGGTAAGTCGCTTCGCGGTTGCGGTCGATAATCGGCGGCGCGTAGGGCAATGCCTGGTCGTAGGTCGACGCAAAGGCCGACTGGCGAGCCGCCGCCCGGTGCCGCTCGTAGACCGCGATCACCTCGTTCGCCAGATCCGCCGTGAGCGGAAGTGCTCGGGAACGACACCGGCTGGATAGACGACTCTCGACTGTCGGGCACCTGGTGGCACGAGCGAACTTCTCGACCAAACGGAAGTTGCCCCGTCCGGCGTTGTACGCCAGGAGCGGCGCTTCCGTGTACTTGAACGGCATCTCCGCTGGCGTCCATCTCACCTCGCAGTAAGCCATATCCTTGTCTTTCCGCACCTTCACGTGGGTGATTGGTGGCGTCAGGAAGACGAGCCGGGAGCCGGACGGCCCGCCTTGGATAAACGCGAGCCTTGCCCCCTTAAGCTCCTCGGAGCGGCGCGGGTGTAAGAGGTTTCTGGAATGGCATTTGGTGCATCCAAAGCTGCCGAACTCCCAATACGGATCGTCTCGCTGCTCCTTCCGGTTCTTGCTTCCGCGGCCCGGCCGGCGCAAGTGGACGAAGAAGACTTTCGGCACCGTCATGTCAGTTGTTCCTGCGAATGAGTCGTACGCCCTGCTTCTGCAACCACCGCAGAAACCGGGCCGGGTTTGTGAACGACGGCAGCACGGCGCTCCGTTGGATGAAGCCGTCCTTCACCGACAAACCACCCCATGCGTCGAGTATGTCCCGGCGAACGCGGTACGCGCCGCTGCGCCACTCCCCGACGGGGATGCAGCGGTCGAACCGGCCCGAACCGTCCGGGCTGGCTCGCACGACGATATCGGTCTCGCCTCGCTTCGCCTTGCGGACGTGGGCGTTCTCGTGCCAACGGTGCCGCGGCACGCGGCCGACAGGCACTACCTCATGCACGACATACATGCCCATCAGGGCATAGATCAGCCTGTGCTCGCAACGGTGAACCGGCCGCAGACTGCCGTAGAAGACCAGCAGGTCCCCCTCGCCCATGTTCACCATCCCTGCACCACGGCGACCACCCTCGTCGCCGTAGGTCAGGCACTGGAAGTCCGGGTCCAAGTGCATGGAACGTTGGAGCAACTCCTGCGGAAACCGCAGGTCGCCGCGCAGGTCGCAATCATGTTCCTGGCAAAAACGCTGTAGGGCGGGGAGCACTTCGCCGTACCGATGCTCCAGACCCGGATGGAAGCGAGTGCCGCGCTTCTCCGGAATAGGCACATAGACGAAGCGGCCTTGGGCATCGACGGGGGCGTTCCAGGCGCCGTATGCCTGATCGACGCCGATTCTGACAAGTAATGCCTTCATCCGCTTGCACCCATCGTGTCGCCTCTTTCGTGATCCGCCGGGCGCGGCGGCAAGCGTACGACTTCGGGTTCGCGAACACCCCGAGCCGGCCGGCACCGCCGGCCCTACGGCTACGGCTGATCGCTGATCGCTGACGGCTGATAGCTCTCCGCCGTCACTTCTCTTCCGTCGGCAGCACCCAGATGTTCCGGTACTCGACCGGGTTGCCGTGGTCCTGGAAGTGGAATCCGCCGACGCGGGCCGGGGCGTTGAGCTGGGCGTTGTCGTGGATCTTGATGCCGTTATGGAGGACCGTCACGCGCGGCTTGCCGGTGGGCTTGCCGTCCTTCTGCTCAGCGCGATACTCGACGTCGAAGGTCTGCCACTGGAGCGGCGGGAGCGAGGCCAGCGAGAACTGGTCGAAGGCGTCCGGGTCCTTGTAGGCATAGAGCCCGCCGCAGCCGCCGCCCTTGTACGAAGTGCTGCCGAAGGAGTCCAACACCTGGATCTCGTCGCCGTTGGGCAGATAGACGCCGCTGTTGGCCCGGCCCTGGTCGCGGGCCGCGGGTATGAGGGGGAGCCGGAACTCGACGTGGAGCTTGAAGCTGCCGGCGAACTGGCGCTTGGAGTTCATGCCGCCGCGGGGCACGACGATGGCGCCGCCTTCGACCGGCTTCCACGGCTGCTCCGTTGCGCTGCGGCCGGGCCTCGCGGTAAGCTCCGCGAAGTTCTTTCCGTCCAAGAGCACGATGGCGCCCGCGGGCGGCTTGGCGCCGAGGGTCGGCGACTCGCGCTGGGCGCGCTTCATTTCCAGCGTGCCGCCCTCGCCGCAGGTGCCTCTGATCGTGCCCGCCGCATACGATGCGGACCACTCGGCGGCGCCGGCCTTGCCGGTGAAGCGGATGGACTCGCCTTCGGTCTTGCCGTCCAGCTCGACCTTGGCGACCTTGCCTTCGGCCAGCGGCTGGCGGACGAAGACCTTGTACGTCTCCTTGCCCCAGGCGACGACCCGGGCCTCGATTTTCTGCTCGCCCTTGGCGTCCTTGCAGGCGCCTTCGTAGATACCCTGGACGGACGCCTCCTGCGGTGCAGCGGCAAAGGCCGCGCCGACCAGTCCAACGCACGCGACGAGACTCAAAGTCAGACGACACATGATGCTGATCTCCTTCGTTCACTTGCCAAAGGTGCAACCCGGGAGGACAGGCATTCTTGCCTGTCTCAGTCGGGCATTCTTGCCTGTCACGGTCAGGCATTCTTGCCTGTCCTCGTCACGCGTTCTTGCCTGGCCTGGTCGGACGCTGCCGCACCCTTGCCCGCCTAGGGCAGACAGGAATGTCTGCCCTCCTGGTCGGACGCTGCCG
Organism: uncultured Planctomycetaceae bacterium; assembly: GCA_964354245.1. Taxonomy (GTDB): domain Bacteria; phylum Planctomycetota; class Planctomycetia; order Pirellulales; family Thermoguttaceae; genus CAYGZI01. Next base: position 4,164 of record CAYGZI010000212.1, on the reverse strand, counting down.
CACCCTTGCCCAGCCGCGCCCCACGATTCTAGCTCGAAGGCAGCCGGGTGCCAAGCATTGCCAGCCGCCGGAGCCGAAGGGCATGCCTGGGCGTCAGGAATCGAGTATAATGCTCTGTCAATTGGTCAATTGCAGGGCCGCATTGGAGGAACCGGCGTGGACAAGACCGATCGGGCAAGGCATCGCGATCTCACCCGGCGTGCTTTCGTGCAACGAGGTGCGCTGGTCTTGGCAGGATCGGCGTTGGCGGGGGCTTCCGGCCTTGCCGCGGCCGACGCTGCCGGGAGCCGGCCCAAGGTCCGCATCGGACTGGTCGCCGACCTGCACTACGCCGACAAGCCGCCCGCCGTCAACCGCTACTACCGGGAGACCTTGAGGAAGCTTGCCGAGGCCGCCAAGCGGTTCGAGGAGGAGGGGACGGATTTGGCGGTCGAGCTGGGCGACGTCGTCGACTCGGCGGATTCTCTGGAGGTCGAGAAGGGGTACGTCCGGCGGATCGCCAAGGAATTCGCCGCCCTGCCGGGTCAGCAGCACTTCGTGCTCGGAAACCATTGCGTCTACGGCCTGACCAAGCCCGAGTTCCTGGGAATCGTCGGACGGGAGCGGTCCTACTACTCCTTCGATCTCGGCGGCTACCATTTCGTGGTCCTCGACGCCTGTTTCCGCAAGGACGGTCAGCCGTATGGGCGGAGGAACTTCGCGTGGACGGATTCGAGCATCCCGGGCGCGGAGGTCGAATGGCTCCGGTCGGACCTCAAGCAGACGCCGAAGAAGAGCATCCTCTTCGTACACCAGCGGCTCGACGCCACGCCGCCCTACGGCGTCCAGAATGCGCCTGAGATACGCAAGGTCCTGGAGGAGTCGGGCAAAGTGGCGGCGGTCTTGCAGGGACACGAGCACAAGGGCGACTACAAGGAGATTGCCGGCGTCCACTACGTGACCCTCTCGGCCATGGTCGAGGGCACCGGCGCCGAGAACAATGCCTATGCCATCATGGACATTCTGCCGGGGGATGTCATTCGGATCAGGGGCTTCGGAAAGCAGAAGAACCGCATGGGGTAGCTGACGCCCCTGAACAAGAACGAGCAGAGAATCGTCGAGGAGATTGCCCGGAAGTCCGATCCGATCTTCCCCGAGCACGAGTAGTCCCCCAACCTGGAGTTTCGAGAAGTTCATCATCGGCCGCAGCGGAAGGAGATTTGCGTGTCCATCCAGTCCCGAATCAAGGATGCCGAGGCGTTTTGGCAGGAGAACCGGAAAGAAGAGGCGCTGCTGGCAGTCCTGAGCGCCGCAAACGATACCGCACGAAGGAGATACCCTCAAGCCAAGAGCGGTGGGGAGGCACTGGCGTTTCTCCTCACGGACGCCGCAGGGCAACTGGGCCGGCCCGCTGCGGATCTGTTCGACTGGACCTTCCGGGGCGGCATCTCCCTCGGCGACGTGCTCTACAACGCTTACCGCAGTCTGCTCCAAACCGGGAAACTGCCGCCCGACGTTGAGCTGGCCCCGGGCAACGAGTTCCAGGTTCAGATCCTCGACGGCAACCGGCGGGCCTATAGCGACTGTCTGATTCCTCGGCTCGTCGAGATCGTCAGACAAGCCCCGGAAAACCGCAAGGAGTTTCCCAAACGAAGGCGATAGCAATCCGCCTTGATCCAGGCCACACGGGAATGCCGCCCGGGCGAACCGGAGTGCCGGCCCTTGCCGCCGAGGTCCATTCGAGACAGAATGGAAGCGGCTTTCCCGGGGCGTTCCGACGGACAGGACGGACTTATGGCATCCACTCGCCGAGACTTCCTCGTCAGCGCAGGATCGGCCGCAACTGCGCAGGCCCTATCCCCGTTGGTTTCCGCTTCCGGGCAGGACCGGAAGAGGACGCACATCGTCACCCTGAGCTTCGACGACGGCTTCAAGAAGTCGTTCGTCCGGACCGCGGAAATCTACGAGAAGCACAAGCTCTCGGCCTGCCTCAACGTGGTGGCCGCCGGGCTGCCCGACGACAAGTACATCAAAGAGTCGCCGCTGGGCGACTTCGGGCTCTGGAACGAACTGAAGAAGCGGGGCCACGAGGTCATGCCCCACGGCTACCGCCACGAGAACCTCCAGAATCTCTCCTTCGAGCAAGGCAAGGGCTTGATCCGCCGCTGCCTCGACGCCTTCGCCGAGAAGCTGGAGGGCTTCGACGCCAAGCAGGCCATCTTCAACTTCCCCTACAACGCCTCGACGCCCGAGCTGGAAAGGTGGCTCCCGACCCAAGTGCGGGCTTTCAGGACCGGCGGGGGAGCGGTCAATCCCCTGCCGCACAAGGAGCAGACCAAGCTGACTTGCACGAGCTTCGGCCCCGCCAACTGCGAAAACGCGATCGACCGGGAGATCGAGCGGCTGCTTGCCAGGGAATCGGGTTGGCTGATTTTCAACACCCACGGCCTCGACCAAGAGGGCTGGGGGCCGATCCGGGCAAGCTACCTGGAGCGGCTATTGGAGCGGCTCCTGGCGATCGAAACCGTGGAGATTCTCCCTGCGGGCAAGGCGCTGGCGAAGTACGGCAGATGATCGCGAGAAGCCCTCGGGCCGCCGATCGACCCCGACGCCGCACACCTGCTCCCGTACCAGAAAGCGACACAACCTACAACTCCACTGGCGTATCTTCCTCGACACGGCCGCCAAGTCGCCCAGGGATCTCTATTTCGACGGCGATGGCCCGCCGCTGCCGTCCGGCGGCGGCGTGACGCTCGAATCCCGCTCGCTGGTCTGCTACGTCGCTTTGGCCAGTCGCTAGCCCATTGATCGGCCGGCGTCCTAACGTCTTGTCGCGCCGGCTCTTCCGGCGCAAAATGTGGCCAGACAAATCTCCAGCCTGTTGGCTAGAATGAATGCAACTCGCGGCCCCTAGAAAGCAGGGTGCAGCCCATGCACGAGGTCACTCGAATCCTCTCTGCCATCGAGCAAGGCGACCCCCAGGCGGCCGAGCAACTCTTGCCGCTGGTCTACGACGAGCTGCGAAAGCTGGCGGCCGAGAAGATGGCCCACGAAAGGCCCGGGCAGACGCTCCAGGCCACGGCCCTGGTCCACGAGGCGTACATCCGCTTGGTGGACACCGAGAAGGCCCGGCACTGGAACAGCCGCGAGCATTTCTTCCGTGCCGCTGCTGAAGCAATGCGGCGGATTCTCGTCGACAGCGCCCGTCGCAGGGGAAGCCTGAAACGGGGTGGTGGCCTCAACCGGGTTGAGTTGGATCAGGCCGCCATATCCGAATCGCTTCCCTGTGAGGATCTGCTGGCGATCAGCGAGGCGTTGGATCGACTCGCGGAGCACGATGCCCCGAAGGCCGAACTCGTCAAGCTGCTTTTCTTTGCGGGCCTCTCTGTCCAGGAGGCCGCAGATGCACTGCGAATCTCGCGCGCAACTGCCGACCGCCATTGGGCTTACGCGAGAACGTGGCTGTATTGTGAGTTGCATCGCGATCCTCGGCGCGGCTCGCAGTAGGTTTTCTTCCGATTCTGTGAGGCGCGCCGCCCGCCGTTTTCGCTTTTCAGATAGAGGAATACCTCAGGAAGCGGCCCATGTCCGACCAACCGAAGAAGACGGACTCCATCTTCTGGGCAGCCCTGGAAATCCAGTCGCCCCAAGAGCGTTCCGAATACCTCGATAGCGCCTGTGGGGGGGACGGGGGACTCAGGGCCCAGGTCGTTGAGTTGTTGGCAGCCTATCCCAAAGCCCAACGATTTCTTGAGCAGCCCGTTGCCACCCTCGACATGCCCCCCCTCGCCGAGCGCCCCGGCGCGACCATCGGCCGCTACAAGCTCCTGGAGCAGATCGGCGAGGGCGGCATGGGTGTGGTCTACATGGCCGAGCAGCGGGAGCCCGTTCGCCGCAAGGTGGCCCTGAAAATCATCAAGCCGGGCATGGACACCCGGGAGGTGATTGCCCGCTTCGAGGCCGAGCGTCAGGCCCTGGCGATGATGAACCACCCGAACATCGCCAAGGTTCTGGACGGGGGTACGACCGACTCGGGTCGGCCGTATTTCGTGATGGACCTGGTCCAGGGCATCCCCATCACTGAATACTGCGATCGGGCCAATCTCACGACGCGCCAGCGCCTCGCGCTGTTCGTCTTGGTTTGCCAGGCCGTACAGCACGCCCACCAGAAGGGGATCATCCATC
>CAYGZI010000211.1:0-8773 GCA_964354245.1 uncultured Planctomycetaceae bacterium | reverse complement strand
AAAGGATCGCCTGGTCTGGCGGCGTTCTTGCGCTGCCGGCTTTTGGTGGGTGCGCTGGTCCAGGCACTCTTGGTGAAAGTTTGCGAGCGGTTTCTCGGCAAGGGGAGACGGCTATTCTCGGTGTTCGCGTCGGTTACCGCTGCCATCGTTGGAACCGTTTCACAGAGGCAAGGATCTGCTCGCGGCGCTTCTCGAACAGGGCAAACAGGGCGATGATCGCCGCGCCGAGGATGAAACAGCACACCCAGAGGATCCAGGTCTGCTGGCACGTCACTGCGGCGTAGAAGATCATCCGGACGATCACCACCAGGAGGAACGCGATCCACAGGTAGAGAAACGAGCGGATGCGGAGGAAAAGCCCGGCCAGCACGCCCACCAGGGCAAGGACGATCAGCACGAGCGTCGGCCACACTGAATCGGGGGGCCTGCTGAGAAACTCCGTCGTCGAGGAGATGTAAATCGTGCTCAGGGCCAGGTAGCGCAGGGCTGCGCTTTGGGCGCCGCTGAGCCGGCTGTGGTTGAGGTACTCGGCCACGAGCGCGCAAAGGGCCGGCGGGATCAGGTAGAGTTGGGGGTGGTCGGCGAAGTCCCACTCCGCGCCCAGTCGCGGCCACGACGCCCACATCCCGACGTTGGCCGCCAGCACCGCCAGGAACCCGAATCCGGCCGAGCGTTTCGTGGCCGCCAGGAACCCGTAGAAAACCGCGGCTAAGAACCACACTGCGGGACTGGAGCCGGCTAAGGACCACGCTCCGCGGCTATCGTAGAACAGGAAGAAGCCGATCGCCGGCGCCAGCGGCAGGAGGACGGCAGTGCGCTGGAGCGGCTCGCTCAAGACGGGCATGCCGCGGCGGTGGAACAGCTCGCTCAGCCCGGCCCACGCGAAAGCCAAGACCATCACCAGGAGCATCCAGTAGTTGCGCATGATCCCCCCGCCAAACAGTTGTGGCGCGGTGAACCTCAAATGGACCGCCACCAGCAGCATGAGCACCTCGGCGGCGTAGACGTATAGCGTCCTCCCTCGGTCGCTCAGGCCCATTGGCTCCAGGCGCGGCACCAGCGCGAAGATCAAACAGGCGGCGATCAGGCCGGCCAGCGCTATCCCGACCACGGCAATCGCGCCTGGAGCCATCTGCGCATCGCGCAACCAGGCGAAGAGCACGGCCTCTTGCACCAGCGTGGCGACCAGCATCAGGGAAGCGAGACCACCGAGCACGGGCGTGGAGCGCCGGGCGGGAGCGACCCAGTCGCTTTGCGGGCGCAGCGTGCGCGGCAGGCCCAGACCGCAGACGAGGGTCATGGCGACGGCGGCGACCATCAGGATCACGCTGCGGTGGAGCCACAGGTCGCCCCATGCCGACATGACCGCGGCCCAGCCCGGCTCGCTCAGAACCAGGAGTCCGAGTCCGACGGCCGCGTGCTGCCAGCCGGCCCGCCACTGTTGTGGTGCAGGCATCTTGCCTGCACGAGAGATAGCAGGCAGGATGCCTGCACTACTGTGGGCCATCAGGATCGCCGCCGCCAGCAAGATCGCGGCGGCCAGAGGCCCGGCCATGCGCCCCAAGGAGACACCCAAGGGCACGTGCCTGGTCCCGTCGAATTCCAGGGCGATCGACACCCACACGCTGAGCCCGGAGCACACCGCAGCCAGGATCGCCTGCGCCGGGTCGAACCAGCGGCTCGGCCAGCGCTGGTTGTCCGCGGGAATGCGCAGGGCGCGCCCGAGGGGCTCTGATTTGGGGAGCCACCAGCCGGCCAATGCGGACACGAGAACGAAAGCGGCCAGCTCCGGCGCGACGGTCCAGCATAGCTGTTTCGAGACGAGTGCCCGGACATCCCAGAGCATCGCCAGCCCGGTCAGGCCGAGGAGGTACAGCCCGGGCAAGACAAACCGGGCCGAGCGGTCCCAGAGGCAGACCGCGATTGCCGCCGCCGTAGCGGCCAGGGCGAGCCAGCTCCATTGGTCGAGCGGCGAGTGCCGCACGGCCTGCAAGTCGCACACCACGAAGACCGCGACGAGCACTACCATGACGACCGCGGCCAATTGGGCTGCCGTGTGAGCGAAGGATTGCTCCCGGCCCGCCAGCACGAATGCCGGCACGCGGGCCGGATACGCCATGCGCACGAGCGACCAAAGGACCGATGCCACGCCCAGGCAGAGCACGTTGGTCTGAAGGAAGCCCAGGAAGGTCCGCGGCTCCGAGTGGACCCAGAGCATGGTGCCGGCCACGTTGATCGACAGGCCCGAGAGCCAGACGTAAAGCGGCAGGCGGAGCCACGTGGCCAGCAGGCCCGCCATCAGGCCCACCGCCAGCGTCGCCCCTGCCGACCACCAGGGGCCTGCGGGATCGGTGACGTGGAGGATGGCCAGCGCCAAGACCAGGGTGCCGATCAGGGTGACCCAAAATTGCACCAGCGTGCTGGGGAAGTGGAGAGTCGAGAGTCGAGCTCTCGACTCTGCACTCTCAACTCTCGACTCCCGACGGCCCAGCCAGCCGACGAGCAGCGCCACCAGTCCCATCGCGGCCCAGGACGCCATCAGCACGTGATACGCCGGCCAGTCGTCATTCCCCGGCCAGCGGTCGGGTCGTGTCAGAACCTTCCACGCCGGGGCGGCGGCCATCAAGACCACGCCCACGCCCAGGCCCAGACCCCCGACCACGTGAAACAGCGCCTGCGGTGCAGCCTGGCGCAGATACCACGCCGCCGCCGCGGACGCTAGGGCCAATGCCAGCCAGCCGGAGGGCTTGGCCAGATCGCCGATCCAGGAGGGGAATGCCGCCGGGCTCACCGCGACATTCGCCACTGCCGACAGGAAGAGCGCTGAGATCGCCAGGACGCCCAAGGCGGTCTGCGCAGCCAGAAGCGCACTGGTGCGCACGGAGAGATCGCGAAGCTCATAGAGCCGCCTGCGCGCGGCGAGCCAGACCAGGGCCACGGCTGCGCTGGCGATCGCGTTGGCCTGCACCAGCATCACCCACCATTGGGCAAAGGCGATTTCAGGCCAGTAGTACCATTGGCAGTACCAGACGACCAGCGAGGCCGCCAGGTTCACGGCCGGGGCGGCGGCAAAGGCCCAGCCATCGCGGCGTCGCCATACTGCCATGGCCGCGCCGGAAACCCCGGCCATCGCGATCGCCACGGCGGCCCAAAGGAGTTCCTCGTGCGGGGCGCCCAGCGAGCCGACGTGCAGCAACGCCGCCTTCAGTCCCAAGAATACCGCCAACAGGCCGGACGCGGTCGCCCAGCCGGCAGCGGCACGGAGGAGGGCTTGCGCCGGGCCTTGGGCGTCGGGCAGGGTGCGCACCGACGCGACCCGCCACGTCGCCGCAACCACCATCAAGCCGTATGCGCCCCAGCCGAGCATCAGCGTCCGATAGCCCCACTGGGGAGCATCCGGCCGCGCAAGGCAAACCGTACACGCCAGCAGGCCCACGGCCGCCATGCCCAGGAGCCCTATGGCCCCAGGTTGCAGCGGCCGGCCCAACTGAAGTTGGCGATACGCCGCGATCGCCGCCGTCAAGATCAAGGCGATCCATCCCCACGGCGAGCCCACTGCCGCGATCCACTCGTGCCAGCGCGCCCAGGGGTGGATACCGGGCGGATACAAGGCCAGTGTCAGCAGGGCGGGCACCAGCAGCATGCCGTTGCCCAGCGCGCCGATCCCCAATTGCACGTGCATCAGCGTGCGCCCCGGGCCCAACGAAGGCTCTTCCTGCCACGCCCTGACCCACGGCCGGGCAGCCAGCCATGCCCCGGCCCAAGCTGCCGCCGTGATGGCGACTAACTGCACGATCATCGCCCAGTGCCCGGTCTCCAGCGGGCCACCCCGCGGCACCGCGCCCAAGACGTAGCCGAGCACGACGGTCAACTCGGCAACCAGTCCGGCGGCGAAGGCGTAACCGGGCGACGACTCGCGCAGCGCAAACCCGACCAGGGCCGCCGCGACCAGCACGAGCGGCGGCAGGTACGAGGCGTTGGCCGCCAGCCGCGCGAAGAACCCCGGTTGGATCGAATCGTCCAAGGCCCCGGCCACGTGGAGCCACGCTGCCGGGATCGTCAGGGCCAGCACGGGCAGGGCGGTGGTGAGAAGCAGCAACGCCTGGGAAATGTCCGGGCCTTGGATGCCGACCTCGATCTTCGCGCCAAGGCGCCTGCACGCGCGCCACAGCGTCGAATGGGCCCAAATAGCCGCTGCGCCGAGGACGAAGCCGATCGCCAGCCACCAGCGGAGGGCCGATGCCGCCGCCCCCTTGGCGACGAATTGCCCGGCGACCAAATAGGGCACGGTCGCCGCCGCCAACAGGGCGCTGGCCAGTTCTGCTCTCCTCCAACGGTGCCAAAGCGCTACGACCAGGGGCACGGCCAAAACCCCGAGCAAGACCCAGGCCGTCGATCCGCAGGCGTCCGATGTCGTCACCAGAGGCCTGAGTGCCGGGCTGAGAGGCCAGCCGATCTCGACCGCGGCGGCCGCCGCGACACGGCCCGCCACAAGAAGCAATTGACCGGCGATGACGGCATGTCCCACGAGCCAATCCACGCTCGGCCAAGGGGGATTGAGCAACCGTTGGGCATCGGCATTGCCGCGGAGCGCCATGCGCACGCCAATCCACGCCAGCGTCAGCAGGCCCAGCCCGATGCCGCAGGTTTGCAGCCAATGCGGGTCGAGAAGGCGGTCGAGCAGGCGGTCGTGGACGCCGGCATCGCCCGGGTGTTGCTGGAGCCACGCGACGGTCGTCGTCACCACGGCGGCAGAGAGGACCACTTGAGCCGCCGAAAACAGGGGCGCAAGGCGGCCGCGCCAGGCAATCACCAGCCAGATCGCGGCAAGCCAGAAGAGTCCGGCAGAGACGCGAATCATGCTCCAATCGAAGCACCCCGCGAGGGAGGCCATGCCGAGCACGGACGACGCCAGGGCCGTGGCGGCCAGCGGCTCGATCAGCACGCGGCGCACGTCCTTCGAGAGCCGCTCGCCGGCCCGCGCGGCGATGCCGAATTGCAGGCCGACGGCCGCCAGGACCGCCAGCGTGGCATGGCTGAGAAAGACTGCGGCAAAGCGCCAAGCGTCGCGCCAGCCGACCAGATCCGGGCCGAGCAGATCCGGGTAGTTGACGACCGCCGCGTGGGTCAATCCGAGCAGCACCACGGCGGAGGCAATCCATGCCCGCTCCCTGGAGCGACAGCCCCATCCGGAGAGGAAGAACAAGGCCGCGACGCAGGCCGCGGTCAGCGGATGGGCCAGCGAGCCCGGCTCCGCACTGCGGAGCGCCGTCCAGGCGCCCAGCAGGGTCGCCAGCACGGCGACGGCCTCGGCCAGGTGGGCAAGCGGCAAGCGATAGACTTCGATCAGCTTGGCGGCGAGCGATGGGGGTTTCGCTTCGGCGGCGTCGGAGACATCGCTGGCCGTGTTCCAGGGCGCCAGGAGCGATCGGCCGGCGAGCCGACCCAGCAGGGTCACTCCCAGGCCCAGGGCCAGGGCTTCTGCGGCCAAGACGGTCGCCCAAAGCGGCCCGATTTCGCGGGTCTGCCAGCGAAGTGCCCAGAGCGTTGCTCCCACCAGCAAGGCCCAACCGAAGTAGGTCCACTGCCGCCGCATCCAGCGCGCCGCCATCGCCAGGCTGCCCAATCCGTAGACGCCGTAGACGATCGTTGCGTCCACGGCGTTGGCCGGATTATCGAGCCCCTGACGCGTCACCAAGATCAGGCTCAGCAAGCCCACCACGGCGCAGCCGCCGGCGTACTGGACTGCGTGTTCGCGCCGGCCCAGCCGCGCCAGCCATTCGCCGGCCGCGGCCAGAATCACGAACAATCCAACCATCGCCGTGCCGGAGTGGCCGGTGAGAAGTTTGTCCAAGATCTGCCCGCCATTCCTGGCGCCGGGCTGCCACGGCAAGTCGCCACTGAGCACGAGGAATCCCATGAGGTAGACGATGGCGGCCGAGGCAATTGCCCCCGCATGAGCGACCGGGAGCCGCCAGCGGAAGGCGACAAACACGAGCGCCGCCGCATTGAACGCGCCCACCGCGATCACGCCCCAGGACCAGGGCCAGGCGATGGCCGGGGCGGCGACCATGGCGACCACCCCGACCAGGGCCACGGCCGTCCCCGCCGTCCGGTAGCCGCCCAGGGACGCGTTCCGCTCGGTGCCGCGCATGACCGTCAGCCCGGCGGCGAGAATCGGGATCGCGGCCAAGGCAAAAAGCGGCGCTGCGGACCGAAACGCCACGGCCAGTCTCCCGTCGGCTTGGGCGCCCCGGGTGACCAGAAGCCCCAACGCCGCGGCCAGGGCAAACGCCGCGGTCCCCAAGAACATGAACAAGCCGACCGCGCGAGGCGAGTCCAGTTCCTCCTTCCTCGGCAAGCGGAAAAGGTATGCCCCCACTGCCCCGGAGTAGACGGCCACCGGCAGCACGCCGAAGGCACTGATCGCCAGGGCGAGGGCCTCCGCGCTCACCGATTTTGTCGCCAAACTCGCCAGCGGCGGCGCCAGAAACGTTGCGGCGGAATTGCCGACCACGGCGACAATCAGGAGCCAGAAGTTCTCGGGCAAGAGGACCCGGGCCGCAAGGCCAACCAGATAGATGAAGATTACCAGCCCCACCAGCCCGACCGCCATGGGCAACAGATCGGCCGTGGTCCACGGATCGAGACTGCTCCCGGACATCAGGGCCATGCCCAGGAAATCCAACGGCACCAGCAGCGTGGCGATGACCAGGATGCCGCGGCCGGTGGCGTCCAGCTTCCAGCGGTGGTAGGCGTATAGTCCGATGCCGAAGACCGCGGCACAGCCCGCCACGAAAATGGAGAACTTCAAGGGTTGGAGCTCCGGCTGTTGGAGATGCTCCCAGAAAGTGATCACCAGGGCCAGCGAAGAACCGACGATCAGCAACCCGCCGACAAACACCCCGATCAGCTCGGCGAAGCGGATACTGCGTTCCTCCAGGAACTCCGCCAGGAGTTCCATCCACGGCTTGCTGGACGGTTTGGGCGGCGCGGCGGGGCGTGGTTTGGGCTCGGGACGCACCACGGCGGCCCGACGCGGCTCCACTTTCGCCGCCGCCAGCGAAAACGGCGCCAGCACGGGCGCCGCGGCCGGCGCGGTCGGTTTCGCAGCGGGCGGCGGGACCAACGGCGCGGCCGGTTTCGCCACGGAGGGCGCCGCGGGTGGGGGCACTTTCAGGGCCGGCCTGACGGGGACACGCGGTTCGACCACCTCGGGTTTGGCCGGTTGGGCAGCGGGCGGCGCGACCATCGGCGCGGGCCGTCCCGCCTGCGCAAGCCGCCGGTAATACGCGCCCGTCCGGGCCAGCAGGTCGTCGGCCAACTCGGGCTCCAGGACTTTGGCCTCGCGCAAGCGCTCCAGTTGGCGAAGAAATGCACTTCTGTCGGCCGCCTCGGTGGCCGCCCCGCCGACAAGGCTCCGCCCGCACCCTTCGCAACGGTCTCGCGACCTGGGACTCCACCTCCCGCAATGTCGGCACTGGACCCGATCTTCATAAGTGGCGGGCGGGGGCGCGCCGGCCGCGCTGCGGCAAATCGCCCTCACCACAACCACCAGGCCCACGAGGGCAAGGATTGGAACGGCAACGACTACGCAAACCGCAAGGAAGACAAGGAGCGGATCCACGTGAATACCCTCCGCCTGACGATGGGGGCTCTCGTCGGACCGCGCCGCCGCGGCGGGCCTGGCGATCCTCATCAGAACCCCGGAAGCCATCCGGTTATTGCGCGCGAAAGCCGCACCGGGTGCCTCGCGCCCATCCCAGGACGGATCGTGGCACAGCCCTTTGGGCTGGTCATTGACGGACGGGAAGACCGTCCTACGCGTCCGGGCATGGGCCCTTAGTCAGCGATGCTCCCGGGCAGGGCTATTGTGCAACGGGACCAACAGGGTATCAATCGTGGGCAGTTGCCCAAGTATAGGGCTCCAAACGGCGCCCTAGTATAACACCTCGATTGCCTTGGTTGAAGAGCCGCAAGCCCGAGGGCGTGGTGTCGCCGGAAGTTCTCGCGTCCCCGGTCTTCCGGAATCGGCTCAACCGAAGGTTCCCAGGTTTCGGGGTCAGGGGTCAGGGTCCGGGGTTAGGAGCCGGCCGTGTCGGCCCGGCCGGGTTCAGGGTTCGGGGTTCGGAAGCAGGGTTCAGGGTTTGGGGTTCAGGGTTCAGGGCGAGGCCAGACGATACCCGACCCCCGGTTCGGTGAGTAGAAATCGCGGGCGGGCCGGGTCGTCTTCGAGCTTGCGTCGAAGCTGGGCCATGTACACGCGGAGGTAGTGCGTCTCGAAAACGCTGTCCGGACCCCATACATCCTTGAGAAGTTGCCGGTGGGTGAGGACCTTGCCGGCGTGCTTTATCATCGTCGTCAGCAAGCGGTTCTCGATCGGCGTCAAATGGACTTCCCGGTCGCCGATGAACACCTGCCGGCGGGAAAGATCGACCCGCAGGGTGTCCAGCACGAAGACCGGCTCTCCCGGCTCCCCGGCACCGTGCGCAGCGTGCCGGAGGGCTACGCGGATTCGCGCGATAAGCTCGCCCACGCTGAACGGCTTGGTCAGGTAATCATCCGCCCCGGCGTCAAGGGCCTTGACTTTCTCGTGTTCTTGTCCGCGCGCGGAGAGGATCATGATCGGCATTTGCGACCACTCGCGGACCTGCCGGATGACCTCCACGCCGTCGAGGTCCGGCAGGCCCAATCAGAAGTATCTTGGGGCCTTCAGCAGGTCGAGTAGACATACTATGGTCTCTCATTTAGGTCTGCTTTGTATTCCCTGTTG
>CAYGZI010000210.1:0-8776 GCA_964354245.1 uncultured Planctomycetaceae bacterium | reverse complement strand
CTTCGGGGCAGAGCCTAGCGGCGGTTACGGCACCTTCTTCGACCAGTTTCGACAGGCCGCCGGCCCACGCAAGACCTCTCGCGGCCGCGGGCGCAAGGGGGCCGACCTGGCCCACGAGATATCCATCTCTTTTGCCACGGCAGTGCTCGGCGGCGAAGTCCAGCTTTCAATCGCGCGGCAGGCCGGACATCCGGAGACCCTCGCGATCAAGGTTCCCCCTGGGATTGAGGACGGCAAAAGACTGAGGCTTGGCGGCCAAGGTGAGCCGGGACGAACCGGGGCGCCGGCCGGCGACCTGCTTCTGACGATCCACGTGGAGCCCCATCCCTGCTTTCAGCGCCGCGGCAACAACCTTGAGCTTCGCGTGCCGGTCACCCTGGGCGAGGCCGCCATCGGGGCGAAGATCGACCTCCCCACCCCCAAAGGAACCGTGTCGGTACACGTTCCGCCGTGTACGTCCAGCGGGACGAAGCTCCGCATCAAGGGGCATGGAATCCCTGCAAGAACCGGTCCGCCCGGGGACCTGATCGCGGAGGTGCAGATCGTCCTTCCGAAGGACCTGGAGCCCGCCACGCGCGAGCAACTGGCCCAAATCGACGAGCGTCACCCACAAGACCCTCGCGCCCACCTGAAATGGTGATTGCGATGACCGATCAGCGGCTGGGGCCCGAGTGCCGCGTGCGCCGACATGCCGACTTCCGACGGGCCTTTGGGCTCCGCTGCTCGGCTTCGGACGGCCGCTTGTTGCTGTTCGTCCACGAGAATGGCCTGAACCACCCCCGGCTGGGTTTGTCCGTGTCTCGCAAGCTGGGCAACGCAGTCGCGCGGAACCGCTGGAAGCGATTGCTTCGCGAGGCATTCCGCCTAAGCCTTCTCCAGTTGCCTGAGGGAGTCGATCTGGTGGTCGTGCCTCGCCCGGACGCGACGGCGGACCTGGCGGGCCTGATGGAGTCCCTGGTCCGTCTTGCGGGTCGTGCGGCCGGCAAGCTGGCTTCCCAACGGTCATAGGCATGTTCCGCCGACTCGTCGACTGGATTGTCGATCTTCCAGCCCTCGGGCTGATCTCGCTGGCAAGGGTCTACCAGGTGACGGTGGGCCCCCTTCTGGGAAGTCACTGCCGCTTCTATCCGACGTGCAGCAACTACTTCATCCAAGCGGTCCGAAAGTACGGGGCACTGAGCGGGACCATTCGGGGGGGCCTTCGGATCCTGCGATGCCACCCGTGGAATCAGGGCGGGTACGATCCCCCCTGACGTGGACTAGCCCGGATTACTTTGGCGTCGATTCCCCTTGACCGTTTCGGGCGGAGCCACTATTGTCCGGCCCGCGTAGGGATACGTTATCTCTTCTGTCGGTCCCGTTGTCCCTCGGGTGTCCCCGCGGCCGGGTGCAATGTGCTCTTGTCGGCCGCCGGCGTCGCCCGGGATCCTCACCTTGGCGAAAAGCCCGAGACAACTTCGGGGAGCTGCCATGAAGTCCCTCCCAGCACTATTGGTGTCTGCGGCGCTGATTGTCGGCGGATGCTCGGCGTGGCACGGCTTGGTGCTCCCGTCGCAAAGCCCGGAAAAGCCGGAGGACGAGACGGCGGAAGCGCGTCTGGTGGGCCACCTGGCCGCCCCATTCAACGCGAATCCGCAAACGATTGAGAACGTGGGCTTGGTGACCGGGCTGAAGGGTACGGGGAGCGACCCGAGACCGTCGTCGCTTCGGGATTCGCTGGTGGCTGAGATGCACAAGCGCGGAGTCACGTCCCCGAATGCGCTGTTGGCCTCCAAGAATGCCTCGCTGGTGATGGTCCGCGCGGTGCTGCGGCCGGGGATCCAGCGAGGAGACCGGTTCGACGTGGAGGTCCGTCTCCCGCCGGCAAGCGAAACGACCACCCTCCGCGGCGGCTACCTGCTGGCAACGGAGCTGAAGCAGTTGGCCCTCATGTCCGACTGGCGGGTCCACGAGGGCCACGCGTATGGGGTCGCCGAAGGGCCGGTCTTGGTCGATCCTTCGGTCGGCGAGAAGAGCGGCTCGACGTTGGCCGGCCGAGGCCGGATTCTCGGCGGCGGGGTAGCGTTGAAATCGCTCCCCGTCGGCCTTGCCCTGCGCAAGGGGCGCCAGTCCTTCATCAACGCCAGGTCGGTCGAAACCGCCGTCAACCGCCGATTCAACCTCATCGAGCAAGGGAGCAAGGTCGGCGTGGCCAAGGCCAAGACCGACAAGTACGTCGAGCTGAGAATCCATCCTCGCTACAAGGACAATGTGCCGCGCTACTTGGCCGTGGTCCGCTCGACGGTCCTGAGGGAGTCGGAGCGCGAGCTGAGCGCACGGCTGAGGACCCTCGAGCAGGAGCTGCTCAACCCCGTCACCGCCTTCCGTGCGGCGCTGGAGCTGGAGGCAATCGGACGGCCGGCGATCGAGTTGCTGGCCAAAGCCATCCAGACCGACAACGCCGAAGTCCGCTTCTACGCGGCCGAGTCGCTGGCCTACTTGGACGACAGCAGGGCCGCCCCCGCCTTGGGCGAGGCCGCGCGCAGCGAGCCCGCCTTCCGCGTTTATGCCTTGGCTGCCCTCAGCCTGATGAACGATTTCGCCGCCACCGAGCAGCTTCAAGAGCTCCTGAAGGTCCCCAGCGCCGAGACCCGCTACGGCGCCTTCCGCGCCCTCTCGGCCATGGACCGCAAGGACCCGTTGGTCCGGGGCGAACGGCTCGGCGGGCAATTCAGCTACCACGTCCTGGACGCGGGCGACCAGCCCATGATCCACGTCACCCGGAGCCGCCGTGCGGAAATCGTCTTGTTCGGACGGGACCAGCGGCTCATTCCCCCCGTGGCGCTGGAGGCGGGCAACCACATTCTGGTGACGGGGTCCAAGCCGGGCCAGATCGCGGTCAGCAAGTTCTCCGTCAACGATCCCGACCAGAAGCGGATCGTATCGGACCGCGTGGACGAGGTCATCCGCGGGATCGTGGAGCTCGGAGGGACCTACCCCGACGTCGTTCAGGCCCTCCAGCAGGCCAAGGCCGCCGGCGCGTTGACCAGCCGGCTGTTGGTCGACGCCTTGCCCGAGCCCGGCCGCACCTATGACCGGATCGCCCAGGCCAAGCCCCAGACGGACGGGATCGCCGAGGCGGGGGCCGCGGAGTCGGAGGCCGAAGGGCCGTCGAAGGAGGAGAAGCCCGGTCCCGTCAGGGCCTTCTTCGACAGAATGACGGGGCGCGGATCGTAGCGGCCTGCTCCCGGACACCTCTTCGCCATGCTCAAGGCCCTGGAACTCGTCGGTTTCAAGAGCTTCGCCGACAAGACCCGGTTTGAATTCCCCCCGGGGATCACGGTGATCGTCGGGCCCAACGGCTCGGGCAAGTCCAACGTGGTGGACGCCATCAAGTGGGTCCTGGGCGAGCAGAGCGTCAAGAGCCTGCGCGGCAAGGAAATGGCCGACGTGATCTTCAACGGGTCCGGGAGCCGCCGCGCGCTGAATGCGGCCGAAATCACGCTCACCCTGGACAACTCCGACCGGCTCCTGGCCGTCGACACCCCCGAGGTCCACATCACGCGGCGAGTCTACCGCGGCGGCGAGGGGGAGTACCTGATCAACCGCCAGCCCAGCCGGCTCCGCGACATCCGCGATCTGATCTCCGGCACCGGCCTGGGGGCCCAGGCCTACAGCGTGATCGAGCAGGGCAAGGTGGACGTGCTCCTCCAGGCTTCGCCCCGCGATCGCCGGGTGATCTTCGAAGAGGCCGCGGGCATCAGCCGCTTCAAGGCCCGGAAGGTCGAGGCCCTCCGTCGCCTGGAGCGGGTGGAACAGAACCTGCTTCGGCTGTCGGACATCGTGGACGAGGTGGAGAACCGCCTCCGCAGCGTGCGCATGCAGGCCGGCAAGGCCCGCCGCTACAAGCAGTACGCGGACCGCCTCCAGGAACTCCGGACCCAAACCGCCCTGGTCGATTGGCGCCGCCTCACCGAGAAGCTGGACGCCTCGGACGCGGAGCTGGCCGCCTTGGAGGCCCAGCGGGACAACACCCGGGCAGAAGCCGAGGCCGCCGAGGCCCGCCTTCTCGAAGCGGAAACGGGAATCGCCGCCGTCCACGAGGCGATGCGCCAGACCGACGCCAAGGCCGCCGGCTACCGCGAGCGGATCGCCGCCGCCGAATCGACCGTCGACCACCAGCGGGCCCGAAGCCGCGACCTGGAGCAAGAGATCGGACGCTATCGCCGGCAGTTGGCGGCGATGAATTCCCGCGCCGGCGGCCTGGATCAGCAGTTGCGCGAGACGGCCGAAGCGATCCGTCAGGCCGAGGACCACCAGCGGCAAATTGCCCGCGGCGTCGGGGAGAGCGAACGGTGCCTCACCGACCTGATGGCCCGGCTTGACCAGGTGCGGTCCGAGGGCCAGCAGCTTCGCGCGGCGCACTTCGACCAGATGCGGGCCGCCGCGGCGCTCGGCAACCGGATCGGCGCCCTGGAGAGCCAGGCGGCTGCCGCCGAATCCACGTGCCGGCGGACCGGAAGGCGGCTGGCCGAGCTGGAGGAGCAACTGGCCGCGCTGGCCGCGGAGTCCGAAGCTCTGCGACGCCGGCACGACGAGCTGGCCGCACAACTGGAGGCCCAAACCCAGCGGCTCGCCGCCGCCCGGGCCCGGCTCGCCCAGTGCGGCCGCGAGCGCGAGCTGCACCAGACCGGGCTCGCCGAGCTCCAACGGCGCCATGCCGGCGTCGCCGAGCGGGTCTCCGTGCTCGAGGAGCTGGAAAATCGCTACGAGGGTCTCAGCCCCGGCGTCAAGGACGTCCTGACCCTGGCCCGAAGTGCCCACGCCGGGCCCTGGCGCCGGGTCCGTGGGCTGGTGGCCGATTTGCTGCGGGTGAGCGTTGAGGCGGCGCCGCTGGTCGAAGTGGCCTTGGGTGAAACGGCGCAGCACGTCGTGGTGGCCCCCGGCAACGAGCTGCTGGAGTATCTCCAGGCCGGGCCCTGTCCGTTGACGGGCCGCGTGGGATTCGTTTGGCTGCCGGACCGCGCAGAGCAGCCCGCCGCGGGCGACGCGGATCTTGGAGGGCAGCCCGGGGTGCTGGGTCGCGCCGATCGCTTCGTCCAGACTGAGCCCGAGTACGAGCCGCTGGCCCGGCGCCTCTTGGGCCGGACGTGGATTGTGGAGCGACTCTCCCACGCCTTGTCCGTAGCGCAGGCTGCCGGGCCCGGATGGAACTTCGTCACCCTGGCCGGCGAGCTGCTTTCGGCCGACGGGATGCTTGTGGTTGGGCCGCGGTACGCCTCGATCGGGTTGATCTCCCGCCGGAGCGAGCTGCGGGCCCTGCGGGCCCAGTTGGCCGGCCTGGAATCCGAGGTCCAGCAGGCGCAAACCGCCATTTTGCGGCTCGACCAGCAGATTGCCCAAGAGGGGAAGCACGTTGCGGGCGTCGAGGCCGAGTGCGGGCAGGCGGCCCAAGCCTTGGGGGAACACGCACACAAGATCACCGCCGCCCAGGAGCGCGGCGTGCAGATGGCCCAACAGCGGAGCGTGCTGGAGGCCGAGTTGCGGGTCGCGGCGGCGGAGCGCGACTCGGCGCGCTCGGCCCTCGCCGAGGCGCGCCTGAAGCGGCAGCAGTGCGAAGCGGCCGTGGCGGAGATGGAGTCCCAGTTGGCGGTTGCCAGCCGGCAGACCGACCGCTTGGAGGCGGACCGCCAACTCTTCGGGCGCCAAGCCACCGAAGCCAAGGTCGAGCTGGCCAAGAGCGAGGAACGGCTGCGCAATTTCCGGGGCCGGATGCGGCAGTCTGAAGAAACCCGGCAGGAGCGGCAGAGGGCCATCGCGGAGTGCCGGGAAGAGCTTGCCAAGACCCTCTCCCGCGCCGAGCAGTCGCGGTGGAGCATTCTTCGCGCGGAATCGGAGATTGCGGAGCTGTATCTCGGCAAAGAGACGTTCGCCGCCGAGACGGTGGAGCTGATCCAACAACGGGAAGCGATCCAGGAAGACCGCCTCTTGCAGGGGAGCGAGGTCCAGAAGCTCCGCGCCAAGCTGCGTAAGATCGAAGAGAAGGTCCACGTCAGGCAACTGGCCGCCAACGAAGTCCGCATGGAGCGCACCGCCCTGGAGGCCCGCTTCCGCGAAGACTACCGGGTCGAGCTGTCCGAGCTGGAGCACAGCCCGTCGGACGAGGACAAGCGTCAGCGCGAGGAAGTCCAGCGGGAGATCGACGACCTCCGCCAGAAGATCAACAATCTCGGCAACGTGAACCTGGAGGCGATCGAGGAGCTGGAGCAGGCCGAGGCCCGCCACGCCGCCCTCTCCGGCCAGTACAAGGATCTCAACGACGCCAAGAACTCCCTGGTGCGGATCATCGAGCGGATCAACGCCGACAGCCGCCGTTTGTTTGCCGATACCCTCCAGACCGTGCGCGGGCACTTCGGCAACCTGTTCCGCGATCTGTTCGGCGGCGGGCAGGCCGACATCGTGCTCGAAGAGGGCGTGGACATCCTGGAGAGCGGCGTGGAGATCGTGGCGCGGCCGCCGGGCAAGGAGCCGCGGAGCATCTCGCTATTGAGCGGCGGCGAGAAGACGCTCACCTGCGCGGCCCTCTTGTTGGCGATCTTCCGCAGCCGCCCCAGCCCCTTCTGCGTGCTCGACGAGGTCGACGCCGCCCTCGACGAGGCCAACATCGACCGCTTCATCAAGGTGCTGAAGGACTTCCTGACCTGGACCCAGTTCATCATCGTCACCCACTCGAAGAAGACGATGACCTGCGCCAATACGATCTACGGCGTCACCATGCAGGACTCCGGGGTCTCGAAGCAGGTCTCGGTGCGGTTCGAGGACGTGAGCGAGAACGGCGAGATCCGCGTCGCCGCCCGGACAGAAGAGCCGCCGCCGCCGGAGCACGCCGAGCCGGAAGGCGAGCGCCGGGCCGCCTGAAGCCGCAGGAGGACAGACATTCTTGTCTGTCGCAGGAGCACAGGCATTCCTGTCTGTCGCACTCGCCAGACGTCGGCAAGGTGTCGGCCGCCAAAGCGCGCCCTAAGGCTGCTATTACGCCGCGGACTTGCTCCGCCGTCCCTGCCTTCCCCAGAGGACCCCAAGCGACGCCAGCCCGAGCCAAATGAACACGGACGCCGGTGCAGGAACGGGGCGCACGTTCGCAACCCATCCCTCCGGTTGTCCGCCTGGGTTGACTCCCAAGCCCGCGATTATTGTGCCGTCGCCGGAGATGTCAGTCACGCATGTAAGCTGCCATCCGCTCACCTCCGTCACGCCCAGACCGCGTAAGACGTCCTCGACGGTCCGCGCGCCGTTGACAGAATCCCAGAGATATGCTTCATTTCCCGTCTGGCTCGGTCCTGCTCCCAGTGTGCCGGCGATGAGAGTGCCGTTGTTGGAGACGGCATTCGCCTGAATGGGGATGTCCAGGATGTGCTCCACGCCGGACGCGGTCCACCGGAATCCTGCGGCACCTTTGAATCCCACGATCACCGAGCCGTTAGGCGTTGCGTCGGTCGCAACATCGGCGCCCGATGGCGGGAGAAGCGCAGTCGGCTCCCATCCTCCCAAGCCGTTCCGAGTCCACTTCGTCGCCGTGCCGAACGAGACGGTCCCAGTGCTCATCTGCCCCACAATGACGGTTCCGTCATCCGATATTCCGGACGCCTGGCCCGTTTCTACCATTCGGACCATGGGCCCCGGTGCCGTCCAATAGAAGGCATACCCGGGATCGGGACAGTCGGTACCGACCACTGCCGAACCGTCCGCGGACACACCTACCGCCGCGCTGTGAATGGGCGACTTGCCAAGATCCAGCATCCCGGATGCCGTCCAGCGGAACGCGTGGGTTTCGCTGGGGGAGCTGCTGTAGCCGCCGGCGCCGACGATCACCGAGCCGTCGCGCGAGGCACCGTATGCTGTGCCGCTGAAGGTGCTGGAGCTGGGTGCGACAAGCGGAGAGATTCCGCCCGAACGGGTCCACCGGATCGGCTGCCCCCCACTCCCCCCGACTGCCACCTGGCCGTCCGCCGAGAGACCTCCCACACCACTTGTTGATTGGCCCGGCAGGAAACCGATTCCGCTGAGCCAAGCACCGTACGCGGAGCCCAACGGGAAGACGGTACCCGCAGCGACCAACGAAAACAGAAACGAGAACAACGCCCTTGTGGAAAACCGCTCGATCATTGCTGACCCTTTCAGAGTGTTGAGGTTTCAGGGTCCGACCAGTTGTGCATGCATCCTGCGCCGCGTTGGCCTCCTCTGTGTCCGTGGGACAATCGGACGGTCCGGACTACAATTGACCGTCGTACGCAGACTCGATATGCGAAAAGCTACTCTTGGGCGTCGCGACCTCCGGGCGTAATGGGAACGGGTCGGAGTTTGGCCGGACACGCGGGCGCATGCCAAGCCGTTGGTTAGCTGATCCGGCCGCCTTGCGTGCCCTTCGGCGGCTTCCCAGTTTACCCCCCCCCCCCGCAATTTCCAGTCTTTGCCCGTGGTATTCTGCCTTTTTTTGAGGGGGTAGCAACCCTCCATGCGGTGGCCATCTCCCGGCGATTGAACCCGGACGCCTTCACAGGAGGCCGGGGTCGCACTCTGGGAATCCAGCCGGTGCGATGCCTACTTTGGCAAAGATGCCTTCAAGGGATTGGCCAAACCCGGCAAAGGCTGTTTCAGGGCAGACCCGCTGTTTGCCGATCCGAAGAACTTCGGTTACCCGCTGCTGTCGAAGAGCCCTTGCCGAAACAATGCCGCCGACGCCGGGGACATCGGCTGCCGCTTTACGCCCGAGATGATCGAGCTCTGCAAGGTCGCC
>CAYGZI010000209.1:0-8784 GCA_964354245.1 uncultured Planctomycetaceae bacterium | reverse complement strand
GACGTACGCCGAGAGCCGCACCTTCTTCCACGGCCACACCTACGGCGGCAATCCCCTGGGGGCCGCGGTGGCCCTGGCCACTCTCGAGGTCTTCGACGAGGAGCAGACGCTGGCCGGGCTTCCGCCCAAGATCGCGCGCCTGGCCGGGCACCTGGCACGGATCGCGGAGCTGCCGCAGGTGGGCGACGTGCGTCAGTGCGGGCTGATTGCCGGGATCGAGCTGGTGCGCGACCGGGCGGCCAAGGACCCCTATCCTTGGCAAGAGAAGCTGGGGCTGCGGGTCTGCGACCGCGCCCGGCGCGAGGGAGTGCTACTGCGGCCGCTGGGTAACGTGATCGCGATCGTGCCGCCGCTGGCCGTCACGCTGGACGAGCTCGACCGCATTTGCCTGGCTGTGGAGCGCGGAATTCGCGCCGTCCCCGAAGCGCCGGGCGTCGCAGCGGCGGATGGCAATGCGATGCGGCCAGCCGTAGGCGAGCGGGGGGACTCGGCCCCCTGATTGGCCCCTCATGGACGTGCCCGCTACCGGATCGGCCTTGTTCAAGGCGGGGTTTCGGGATACGATCAAAGCAAGTTGTTGCGATAGCGGGGTTTAGGACACTGCCTGGAGATTGGAAAGGTCTGAGGGATAGCTTAATGAGACGATCTTCACTGATGCTTCGCCGGACGGGACTTCTCACGGTGCTACTGTTGGGGCTCTTGGCGGCCGTGGTCGGCCCTGCGGCGTGGGCGGAGCCGGACGGGCCCAAAGGCCGCGATCACCAGATTGCCGGCGAGGTGGCGGACCTGCTTCAGAAACGGCACCTTTCGCGCCATCCGTTGGACCAGGAGATCGCCCATCGCGCAATCACCCAGTTCCTCAAGATGCTCGACCCGATGAAGCTCTACTTCCTGCAGTCGGACGTTCAAGGGTTCATGGCGCGCCAGAAGGAGGTCGAGAACATCGCCAAGCGGGGGGACATCAACCTCGCCTACTCGGTGTACCGCGTTTTCCTGAAGCGTTTGGACGAGCGGGTGAAGCTGGCCGAGGAGACGCTCGCGGTGCTCCACGATTTCACCGTCGATGAGGAGATGGTCTTCGACCCCGACGCCACGGACTACGCCAAGGACGAGGCCGAGGCCCGCGAGAAGTGGCGCAAGCGGGTCAAGTACGACCTCTTGGACTTGAAGGCCGAGCGCCTCGAAAACGACCGCGCCGCCCAGAAGGCCAAGAAGGACCCGGGCGCCGCGGACCAGCCGAAGCCCGAGCCGCCGCGCGACCTCTCCCCGGAAGAGCAGCAGAAAGAAGACCTCGATCGGCTCCGCGCCCGCTATCGGAGCATCGTCAAGCGCTGGCACCAGGTGGACAACGACGAGCTTCTGGAGTTCTACCTGTCAGCCGTCGGCATGGGCTTCGATCCGCACACCAGTTACATGTCGCCCGCCACCGTCGATAACTTCTCCATCCAGATGAAGCTGAAGCTCGAAGGAATCGGGGCGGCCCTGCGGTGGTTGGAGGGTTTCACGGTCGTCGATCAGATCGTCCCCGGCGGCGCCGCCGACAAGGACGGCCGCCTGAAGCTCGGCGACAAGGTCGTCGGCGTCGGGCAAGGCAAGGAGGGCCCCATCGAGGACGTCACCGTCTTGAAGCTCGCCGACGTGGTCCGGAAGATCCGCGGCCCAAAGGGCACCGTCGTCCGCCTCCAAGTGATCCCCAAGCACGGGCGCGAGAAGAAGATCATCGAGATCACCCGCGCGGAGATCGAGCTCAAGGACCGGGAGGCCCGCGCGGGGATCTTTGAGGCCGGGCGAAACGTCGGCGGCTGGCCCTACCGGATCGGCGTGATCGATCTGGCCAGTTTCTACATGGACATGGAGGCCGCGCGCCGGGGCGATCCCAACTTCAAGAGCGCCACCCGCGACGTCCGCGACATCCTGGAAAGGTTCAACCGGGAGCAGGTCGATGCCGTGATCCTCGACCTGCGCCGCAACGGCGGCGGCTCGCTCCCGGAGGCGATCAGCATGAGCGGGCTGTTCCTCGGGCAGGGGCCGGTGGTTCAGGTCAAGGGGCTCGACGGGCGCGCGCATCCCTACCACGACGAGAAGGGAGACATCGTCTGGAAGGGGCCGCTCGTGGTGCTCATCAGCAAGTACAGCGCCAGCGCCAGCGAGATCTTCGCGGGGGCCATCCAGGATTACCGCCGCGGCCTGATCGTGGGCGACCGCTCCACCCACGGCAAGGGGACGGTGCAGAGCCTCCTGGACCTGAGCGAGACGCTGCTGGACAATCCGTTTGCGAGCAAGCTCGGCGCGTTGAAGCTGACGATCCAGAAGTTCTACCGCCCCAACGGGGACAGCACGCAGCTCCGCGGCGTCCTGTCGGACGTCGAGCTGCCGTCGATGAGCACGCACCGCGACGTCGGCGAGAGCGACCTCGATTACCCCCTGGCCTTCGACCAGGTCAAGCCGGTGAAGTTCACCCCGTTCGACCTGGTCAGCAAGCCGGTCGTGGACGAGGTCGGCCGCCTCTCGACCCAGCGCCGGGGTGCCTCGGAGGACTTCAAGAGGCTGCTCCAGCGGATCGAGCGCTACGAAGAGAAGAAGAAGCTCAAGCGAGTCACCCTCAACGAGAAGAAGTTCCTCGAAGAATGGGCCGAGATCAACGCCCAGCGGGAAGAGGAGAAGGAGCTGGAGGAGCTTCCCGACTCGCGGAAGACCGAGATCAAGCGGGATTTCTACCTCAACGAAGCGCTGGCCATCACGGCGGACTATGCCGGCCGACGGCCGGGAAAACGGGCCGCCCAGCCCGCTCAAGCAGCCCGGGCGGCCCCCGACAATTGAACTCCCCGGTCCGGCCCGGAGTTCCCTGGTGTCCTATGATCGTTGTACGGCTGGATACGCCAGCCACTCGGAAAGGGGCCAGACATGATCCGTCAGGCCGGCGGCCACCGTGCCGAAGATCACCCGGAAGTCGATCTTTACCACCGGGTCAAGAGGATCGCAGTTCTCTTCCTTTTTGCCGACGAAGGCCGCTTGTTCTCCGGACCGTAATGCGCGGTCACGCTCAGATTGCCTAGCCCGCGCTTCCCATAGTCAAGACATTCGGGATTCAGACAGCAAAACGCCGACAAGTCCTCCATCTCTGGCCCTCCATGGCAACACCTCCACCACGAATTCTACCAAGCACTGGCTTTGCCTGTAACGGGTCCTCCCGGGATGTGAGCAGCCGGGTCACTCGAAGCTTACCACGAGTCTTTTCCCGAGGGCTTGCGCATAACGGGTCAGCGTCAGCAGGGTCGGGGTGGTCCAGGTTTCGTTCTCCAGTCGAGATACGGCCGCGGGGCCCATGCCGCTTCTTTTTTCGACATCGCCCAGGCTCAAACCCTGGGCCTGCCGCTCGGCCTTGAGGAACCTCAAGGCGTCACGAACGGCGACTCGAACGTGGTTGCGGGCGGCCTTGATCTGCCGGCCCTTGGCAGGCATCGGCTCCTTCTCCCGCTCGGCGGCCTCCCACGCCTGCCGCCATCGCTCCTGCTCGTCCGGGGTCAGTTCACGCCGCAGAGGCTCGTCTTGTCGTTTGGTCATATCAGTCCCACTGGCTTTCGGCCCCGCCATCCGCCATATTATAGCAGAGAGGCGGCCCGCCGGTCTTGCCCGGGGAGATAGAACTTGGGTTTCAGCGGAAGGAGCCGGCCACGCAGTCGCATCCGAGAACCCTGATAAGCACGGCCTATCGCGACGGTCCCCTGTACGACTACTGGGGCTCCAACACTCCGCACACGCTGCTGCGGCTGAGCGCGAGGCGGTTCATCTCGCCGGGGCTGCGCTTCATCCGGCAGAACTACGGGATCGACGACAAGGACTACAGCCATTTCGACGGCAAGCACCTGGTGTGGAGGCATCCGGCCCTGAGCAAGGCGAAGATCGAGGGCTTGTTGGATTGGTCATTCAAGCGGCTCTATCCGCGCACGACTTTCGCCAGGACGATCGTCAAGCATGCCCGGGCGCACGCCCGACGAGTGGGTCGCTGGCGCGTGCTTCCCTATCTGGCCGGCAGCACGCTCAAACTGAACCTTTGCCCCTTCCGGCAGTTGCCATTTTTGCCCAACGGTCCGTAGTGCCGGGGAGCGGAAAGGCGTCGGAGACCATTGTTTGGCCGAACGGCGGCGTCAGGAAAAGAGGACGTGCTGCCGCAGGAACGCCTCGGCCGTGCGGTAGAAGTGCTCGATCGTGTCGCGCTTGCGCCAGCCGTGGCCCTCGCCCTCGTAGACGTGATAGACGTGCGGCACGTTGTTGCGCTTGAGGGCCTCGACGATCGCGTCGGATTGCTGCCGCGGCACCACCTTGTCGATCTCCCCCTGGAAGACCGCCAGCGGGCGGCGGATGCGGTCGGCAAACCGCAGCGGCGAACGCTCGCGATAGATCGCCGCGGCCTGCGGCAGCGGGCCCAAGAGCGAATCGAGATAGTGGGCCTCGAACTTGTGCGTCTCGGCGGCCAGGTGGAACTGGTCGGCCACGCCGTACAGGCAAACCCCCGCGGCAAAGGCGTCCGGGTGCTGGGTCATGGCCTGGAGCACCGTGAACCCGCCCGCACTGCCGCCCATGATCGCCGTGCGCTCGGGATCGACTTTGCCGGATTCGGCGAGGTGGCGGGCGCCGGCCAGTGCGTCCTCCACGTCGCAGACGCCCCAGTTGGCGCGGAGCTTGAGCATGTACTGCCGCCCGTAGCCCGTGCTCCCGCGGTAGTTGACCAGGAGCACCGCGTATCCGCGCGTGGCGAAGAACTGGGCTTGTGAATTGAAGCCGGCCTTGGCCTGGGCGGTGGGCCCGCCGTGAATCAGGACCAGCAGCGGCGGCTTGCCGACGCCGGTGAACCGGTCGCTGGCCGGGGCGTAGTGCAGCCCGTGCGCCATCTCGCCGTCGGCCGAGAGCCAGGAGACCGGCTCGCAGCGGGCCAGGGCCTCTGGGGGCACGAGTTCGGCGGACGCCCGGGCGGCCACGCGGGTCGTGCCGGAAGCGAAATCGTGGACGACGATGCGCGGGGGCGTGGTCGGCCCGCTGCCGATGAAGACCACGCGGTCGCCGTCGGGCGAGGCAGCGACCTGCGAGAGATCGGCATACTCGGCGAGGGACTCGACGGGCGTGCATGGACTTCCGGAGTCTTCGAGAGTTCGGAAGTCTGTTGCGGTCCGCCCGCTTTGCAGCTCGATCCGCTCGAGGCGCTGGAGCCCGTCGCGGCTGGCGGCAGCCACGACGTGGTGCCCGTCGGCACTGACCGCGTAGTTGCGCATCCCTTGGACCCAGGCCGGGGCGCCATACTCGACGCCGTCCTGGGTGAGCCAGCGTCGCCGGCCCGAATCGAGATCGTGCGCCGCGATCCGGCCCCAGCCCGTCTCGTCGGAGACGTATAGGATCGTGCGTCCGTCGGGGGTGAACTCAGGCTGGAAGATCGCCGTCTGGGGGCCGCCGGCAATCGCTTGGGGCTGGACGAGCCGGGGAAGCGCGCCATCGCCGGCCAGAAGCGGCGCGACGAAGAGCTGCGTGCCGTCCCAGGGCATGTTGGGATGGTCCCAAGCGATCCATGCCAGGCGGCGTCCGTCGGGGCTCCATCGCGGCTGCACGAAGAAGTCGTGCCCCTGGACCAGGATCTGCGGCCAGCACGCCCCTTGCGCATCGACCACGGCGATCCGGTCCGCGTCGTCGTCATCGTGGTGGACGTAGACGATCCAGCGCCCGTCGGGCGAGACCGCCGGGGAGGCGGCCTTGCCAAAGGGCGGCGTGATCGGCCGGGCGGCGCCGCCGGCGAGCGGCTGGCGCCAGATCCGCCCGGTCTTGTGGACCACGAAGTAGACGTTGCCGCCGTGGACGGTGAAATCCCCGCCGCCGTAGCCCACCTCGGCGCGCACGTCGAGCTCGGGCGTCAAGTCGCGGGGGGCATCGCCATGCGGCCCTTGGGCCACCAGCACGCCCCGGCCGGAGCGGCCTTCCAGCCAGACGAGTGTGCGGCCGTCGGAGTCCCAGCAGGCCCCTTCCAGCCGGCGGTCCTCGGCGAGGCCCTGCGGGGTGATGGGGCTGGTCCACAGTCCGTATTGACGAGGGGTCTTCGTGGTCATTACAACTGCCGAATATGAAAGCCGCCGTCCACGTCGATCCGCCCTCCGGTGCTGAATGGGAAGTAGTCGAGCACGATGGCGGCCACGGCCCGGGCCACGTCGTCGGGCTTGCCCCAGCGGCGGATGGGCCAGAGGCCCTCGGCGATGAGCCGGTCGTACTTCTCTTTGACGGGGGCGGTCATGTCGCTTTCCACCACGCCGGGGCAAATCTCGAACACCTGAATCTTCTCGTCGGCCAAGCGTTGGGCGAAGAGCCGCGTCATCATGCCGATGGCGGCCTTGGTCATGCAGTAGTCGGCGCGGTTGGTGGAGACGGCGTAGGCGGAGATCGAAGAGACGTTGATGATCTTGCCGCCGGGAATGATCTTGTCGCGGACCTGGCGGATCATCTCATTGGCCGCCAGTTGCGAGAGGAAGAAGGGACCCTTGAGGTTCGTGCGAAACACCGTGTCCCAGCCCTCTTCGGTGGCTTCGAGGATGTCCTTGCGGCCCACGGAGGTGATGCCGGCGTTGTTGACCAGCAGATCGAGCCGGCCGAACTTCTCCAAGGCGGTGCGCACCAGCCCCGCCCGGTCGTCGGCCGAGCCCACGTCGCCGCGGACCGCCACGGCCATGCCGCCCGCGGCGTTGACCTGGGCGGTGACTTCTTCGGCCGCGTCGGGCCGGGTGGCGTAGTTGACCACCACGGCACAGCCCAGCCGGTTCAATTCCAGGGCAATCGCGCGGCCGATGCCGCGCGACGCCCCCGTGACGATGGCACCGCGCATAGGAAGGCAATCAGCTATCAGCAGTCAGCAATCAGTGGCCGGAAGGCGTCAGTAAAGCACAGAAGCCCAGGGGATGCAACCCCTGGGTTCTACAGTGCCCGTGTGCCACTGCTTCGCCGGAAGCAGTGCCGGCCCGAGAGGACACTGCTTCTGGCGAAGCAGTGGCACACCGGACAGCCGGGGGCGGCTGTGCCACAGCGATCTTGGCTCACCAATCGGCGCTATCGCCCGCCGCCGCGGAGAACAGGGCGCGGAGGGAATTGGGCTCGATGGTCAACCGGAGGAAGTGTACGGAGCAGTCACAAAAGAGCGCCACAAATCCCTCCTTCATGCCGCGGAAACC
Source organism: uncultured Planctomycetaceae bacterium (assembly GCA_964354245.1). Classification (GTDB taxonomy): domain Bacteria; phylum Planctomycetota; class Planctomycetia; order Pirellulales; family Thermoguttaceae; genus CAYGZI01. The sequence goes on along the minus strand of CAYGZI010000209.1, from coordinate 1,582 downwards.
CTTGAGCGGGTCCTTCGGGTCGTAGGGCAGGTCGTCCGGCTTGCTCCAGATGACGGCGTGTTCGTCATCGACCTCCACCGCCATGATTGTGTTGGAGACGCCGTCCTTGATGTCGGAGAACTTAGGGGCTTCCTTGCCGCCGAAGACCGTCCCCGGGCCGACCGGCAGCACATAGTTGGTCTTCCCCGGGTCATTTGACTTTGAGAGCGGAGAGCGGTACACGGTTGGCATCTTGGCGATGAGCGTGCGGTTGTGCGGGCTGTCCCAAGCCTCATCGAGGTGGAACTGCTGGTACAGCGCGGATTGCCCGATGCCCGGGAGGATGAGCACTCGCCAGCTCAGGAGCGGTTTGCCCTTTTTGTCCACGGTGTACGGCGGAGGAAAAGACTTGTGGGCATCTTGGTAGTTGTGCATGGCGAGGCCGATCTGTTTGAGGATGCGCATCGATCGTTCCCGCTGAAGTTCGCCTTGCGCCGCACCTAGAGGTCTCTTCACGGCGTCCAGGATCCTGCCGACCGTTTCTCCATCGAGCGCAATGCGCAGGCGGCTGCCCTCGACCTTTGGCGTCAGCAGGGCGGCCAACTGGTCGAACTGCGGGACGAATTGGCGGACCTCTTTGTACTGCCCGACCCGCTTGAAGCCTTCCACCCACTTGTTGCGCAGGGCCTCGGCGGCCTGGGCGTCCTGCGACTGGATCACCAGCCGGCCGGACACTTGCGGGGCAACGTCGCCGCCCAGCGCGATCCACTGGATGCCGCGGGTGAGCACCATGCTCGGCCCGCCGCCGATCTCCTTGGGTAGCTCGGGCAAGAGTTCTTCGATCACGCGGCGGGCGTAAGGCGGAACAAACAGAAGGACCTGCGCGCCGGTGTCGCCCGCGGCCTCGAAGGCGGCGGCTATTTCCGGGCGCGGCTCGGCCTTGAGCCCCTCCAGCCGTTTCATCGTCTTCGGCGGCGCGATCAGCAGGAAGTCGCCGATTCGCTTCTTGGCAACATCCGGAGCGTCGAGGGCCTTTGCGATCGCCTTCTCGTCCACGCCGGGCTTGAGCGAGACCAGCGTGATCCTTGGGGCGTACCAGAACCAGGGGCCTCCCACGTCGGCCGTGCTCACCACGACGTAGAGTTCCTTGCCGGCGATCGGTGCGAGTTCCTTCAGCCAGAGATTGACGTCTTTGCGCGCCCGACCCAGCTCGTGCTCCAGTCCCGGCAGGATTTCCCAGGCTTTCGCGAGCACCGCGTCCACGGGCATGCGCGAGGTATCGACGTGCAGCACGGCCACGGTCTGGTCGTCCACAAACGGGGCAACGACCTTGGCCCGGGCCGCCGGGTCGAACTTCTCTTGGGCGGCCGCGCGGGGGATGGCGATCGCGAGCAGGGCAAGGAGCAGGGGCCCTATATGCCACCTACCACCTACCACCTGCCTCTTTCCCACATGCCACCTACCATCTACCACCTGCCTTGTTCTTACGGTGGGACTGCGCTGCGCTTGTCCCACCCTACGGTCTTGGCAACAAACGATCATGGCTACTTTCCTTTCGGGGCGAACGTGATCTCGTATCGCATTCCATAGGCTTTGCCGCCGG
>CAYGZI010000208.1:0-8785 GCA_964354245.1 uncultured Planctomycetaceae bacterium | reverse complement strand
CCCATCGAAATCCTCGATCAGGCCATGGCCATCGCCGCGCGGCCCGAGGTGATCTTCTGCTCGTTCGGCGACATGCTCCGCGTGCCTGGCTCGAAGAAGAACCTATTGACGGTCAAGTCGGAAGGCGGCGACGTGCGGGTCGTCTATTCACCCATGGACTCCGTCGCCTTGGCCCGGAAGAACCCGGACCGCCAGGTGGTCTTCTTTGCCGTCGGGTTTGAGACCACGGCCCCGGCCAATGCCATGGCGGTCGCGCAGGCGGCGAGACTGGGACTGAAGAACTTCTCGGTGCTCGTGTCGCACGTTCTGGTGCCGCCGGCGCTTTGCGCGGTGCTCGATTCGCCGTCGTGCCTGGTGCAGGGCTTTCTGGCCGCCGGCCACGTCTGCACCGTGATGGGGATTGAGGAGTACCGGCCCATCGCCGAGAAGTACCGCGTGCCGATCGTGGTGACGGGCTTTGAGCCGCTGGACATCCTCCAGGGCGTGCTGATGTGCATCGAGCAGCTTGAGGACGGCCGGGCGGAAGTCGAGATTCAATACACGCGGTCCGTGCGGCCGGAGGGAAATCCCCCGGCCATCCGCCAGATCCAGGAGGTCTTCGAGCCCGGCCCACGCAAGTGGCGGGGCATCGGCACGATCCCGGCGAGCGGGCTGCGGCTGAGGGCGAAGTACGTCGAGTTCGACGCGGGCCAGCGGTTCGGCGTGGCCGAACTCACGGCCGAAGAGCCCGTGCAGTGCATCGCCGGCGAAGTGCTGCAAGGGCATCGCAAGCCGCAGGAGTGCGAGGCATTCGGCGTCGTCTGCACGCCCGATCATCCGCTGGGTGCCCCGATGGTCTCCGCCGAAGGGGCCTGCGCGGCCTATTACACCTACCGGCGTCACACGGCGCGAGAAGGGACCTGAGCGCCGAGGCCCGATGGCACTCCGATGTCATACAGAAAATCGGGCGAGAAGTCCGCGCCATTCGGCCAGACCACGGTGTCGATGTCGTGGTTCACCTGCACCTGCTTGAAGTAGGATAGGTCCTTCAAAGGCTCGAAAACGGGACCGTCCAGGTGGTCCGAGAGATCAACGACGCGGACCTCGTCATTCTCAAACCGGATCTTCAATCGATATCCGTCGATGTGAGAAGCGTCAACGACGTAGTGCATAGCCGACCTCCCAGACGAGCGAGGCACGCCTTATCGCTTTTTACTCTCGTGGTCATCGGCCAGAAAGTTTTTGAGGAACTGCGGCGCGCGCGAAACTACGCATCGAATGGCATCAAGGAGTACCCAACGTTTAGGAGTCGATGGCCAACGATACTCGAGCTTTCCGCCCATTTCGATGAATAAACGTTGGGTACTCCTTGAACGTTTAGGAGTCGATGGCCAACGATACTCGAGCTTTCCGCCCATTTCGATGAATTCGACTGCCACCTCGTTCCGGAACTCCCACGAATCCTCATCGGTGTAGAACTTGAAACGGAATTCGTAAACGGCAATGAACCGGGTCTGGACCAAGGCAAAATACGGATCGCCTTGAATATCGTCTCGTTGCTCTCTCAGGTTCGGGTGTATCTGCCAGTTTAGGCTTCCTGAGTTTGTGATCTCAACGAGCTTCTCGGTTGCCCGCGCCCATTCGTTTTCAGATGCCATCGCTTCCTCCCCATTGAAGCTCCGTTTGCAGAGCTTTCAGCGTCTCCTGAATGCCACCCACCTCCGCGAGTATCTCTGAACATCCTCCGTAGAAGTCTACATCGGCGTCCGCCGCCCGGATGACGGTGAGCTTGTCGACTATCAAGTTGATGCGGTGTACCAGTCTGCGGGGAACATGGTGCGACACATACTCCAGGAGAACGCGCAAGGCAGCAAGCTCCCCTCGCAAGGCTTGCCCGTTCTTATCGCGTACGAACGTGTGCCCGTTCTTAACGTGTCCTGAGAGTTTGCGACCGCACTGCGGAAGAATCGCTTGCCGCACATACCTCCGTTCTATTCTCCCTACGCGAACGAGTACCGAAATCGTGAGCGCGAGACCGCCTATCGACGCCAGGCTGCCGATGAAGTTCAGCAAATCCATCCGACACCCCTCTTCAGAGGAGGGTTGGGTGAAAGACCCTTGGTTGGCCGCAACGCGTCTCGACCTGTCCGCGTACGTCCCATCATAGACAAGCGTTCTTAATCGCACCAGCCTCGTTGCCGAGCGCGGCGATGGTGTGGAGGAAGTGGTTTACACCAGCGACCGGTCGTAGTTGAACCGGAAACGCCGGTCCTTCGGAAGCGGCACGTCGAACCAGTCGCCCAGCGGATCGTCCGAGCCCACCAGATCGACCACCAGGTGCGCTGCCCGGATCCGGTCGTTCGCGCAGTTCCTCAAGTCGAACGGCTCGATTGGGCGGAACACGCAAAGCCCCCGCTCAAGACCCGGGACGATACGCACGCCGCGGCGGTCCTCAAAGACCTTGCCGATCTGGTCACTGGGCAACCGGACCCGCGTGGTCGCAAGCGGCGGGCGCCCGAAGACCACGATCGAGCATGGGGCCGGCGAGTGGGCCGTCAAGTCCTCCAGTTGCCGGCGATCCGCTTCGACCGACGCCGTAACAGAGCGGAGCCCAAGCCCTTTGAGGATCCGCGCGGCCATTGAGTTGAGCACGGGCAGGCCCGGCCCGCTCTCCATGCGCACTCCCGACTGCTTGGCCAGCAGCCATCCACCCCAACTGTTGACCTCGACGGTGAGCCTGGCCTGCTTGGCCGCGCGGAGGAGCGAGCGGATGGCGGGGATTTCGTCCTCGAAGAAGACCGGCGGCAGGGCGACCACGAGCGGCACGCCGCTTGAGACCGCGATGGCCTTCTTGAGCGACGCCGCTGTGAGCCCCTCGACAATCACGCCCTCGGGTCGAGCGCTTCGCACCAGCGAGCCGAGCGACTGCAACTCCAGCCGCGCGCGGTCCGGGTTGTCGCCCAAAGCGCGCCGGTTGGCTCCCGACGGCTCGTCCTTTTCGACCAGATCGCGCACGGCACCGGGCAGCTCGATCCGCACCAGCTCGTCCGACTTCTTGCAGGCCCGGCGAATGACGGCCGCGATCTCGTCGATCATCGCGTTGGCCGCGCGGGGAACGAGCAGGAAGGCTGGATCGCTGGTTGCCCGGCGTCCGAGGGCGTGGCGTTGGACCGTTTCCCCGTCGAGCCGGGCGAAGAGGTCTTCGACGGAGACCGCCTTGTGCCGGCGGTGGATCACCGTCTTGGGCAAGGTCCAATCTACGTTGAATCCCGCGCACGAGCAGCGGCAGATGATGCCTTTGGCTTCGACGTTGATTTCCAGGTCGTAGGTCGGGGAGGGAGAAGGGATTGGGGATTGGGGATTCGGGATTGGGATTCCAGTTTCCGACGTTTGCGGCTGGTCATCAGCCTCCAATCCCCAATCCCTAATCCCTAATCCCTCTCCTCGTCCGGCGGCCAGGCCGGTCAACCGGTCGCGCTGGGCATCGAGATAGGCGCAGGTGCTCTCCCTGCCGGTGTAAGCCCCGAGGGCCTCCGCCGCTTTGGCGACTTCCGGAGGATCTTCCCCCGCGAGGGCCCGCCGGTAGAGGCCCACGGCCTGGCTCACCCAGGCGGCGGTCTTCAGGCGTCCCTCGATCTTCAGGCTCCAGACGCCGGCCTTGCGGAGATCGTCCAGGCGATGGATCGTCGACAGGTCGCGCATCGAAAGCGGCGTGCCGGCCGGCTGGCTCTCGATCTCCCACGGCACGCGGCAGGGGCTCGTGCAGGTGCCGCGATTGCCGCTTCGGCCGCCCGCCCAACTCGACAACAGGCACCGCCCCGACACGCAGAAACACAAGGCCCCTTGGCAGAAGACCTCGGTCTGCACCCCGGGCACCGCCGACGCCGCCGCAATCTCCGCGAGCGTCAGCTCCCGCGCCAGCACCACGCGCTGGGCCCCGAGCTGACCGGCCGCGGTCACGTCGGCACTGTTGGCCATACAGGTCTGCGTGCTGAAGTGGAACTCCAGCTCCGGACACTCGGGCCGCAGGGCCAAGAGCGCCGGGTCGCGGACCAGCACGGCATCCGCGCCGGCCTGCCGGGTCAGCTCCAGGATACGGGCGGCCTGGCCCAGCTCGCGCTCGGTGAGGTCGATGTTGAGGGTCAGATACGCCCGGGCCCCGCGGGCATGGGCGGCCTGCACCGCACGGACGAATTCCTCCTGGTCGAAGTTCTCGGCCCCGCGCCGGGCATTGAGAGTCTTCAGCCCGAAGTAGACGGCCCCGGCCCCGGCGTCCAGTGCAGCCTCCAGTGCGGCAAAATCGCCCGCCGGGGCGAGCAACTCCAGGGATCGCGATCCCATATTGTCTTGGTCGAATGGCATGATCTACCGGAATCGGCGGGCAAGCCCGCCCGCTAAACACGTCACCGCAAATTATAGAAGACTGCCAACCTGGGGCCGAGCCTCTTTGCGGTGGTTTTCAGAACCAGCGACTTCTGGAAGTCAACAGGCTCCAGCATCAGGTATCGCCAGGCGAGCGTGCCGTGGCGGCCGCTTAGGGCAGTGCGGAAATCGCCTTTGGCCTGTCCGAGCAACGTGGCGAGGTCGGGCGATGCCCAGCCGGTCGCGGGTTGTCCGTCGATCGTTAGTGAAGCGATGCCCATCGCGGCGTCGGCCGGCTGGTCGAAGATCAAGCCGACCCAGCGGCCGGTGCCTTCGAGACGGACCATCTCATTGCCGCGATCATTTCCCTCCCGCGCCGGCTGGAAGACTCCATGCAGACGCATCCGGCCAAGAATGTCCTTGCGAGTCTGCTCCGTGGCGGGCTCGACGGAGGCGATCAGGCCCACGTCGCCGGTTGCGCGCTGGCCGCGGTTGGCGGCAGAGATCGTAATCCCGTCGCCGAACGGCATGGCGAGCACGTTGGTCGCGCCGCCGCGGTCCGTGCAGACGAAGTTGGGGAAGTTTCCCTGATCGGCCAGCGGGGCGAACCAGAACCGGGCCGGGGCCGAAATCGCCGGCTCCTTATTGCCGTCGACCGTCACTTCGAGCCAGAGGTCATTGTCGGCCAGGACCTTCTTGTCGGCCTTGAGTTTCAGCCAGTGGACGATCCCCGCTCCGTCGAGGCGCAGCAACGGTTCCGTCTTGCCCGGGGCAAGGGTCTTCTGCGGCGATTGGAGCCGCGGCCGGGGATCGAACTCGCGGTGTACGCCCCAGCCGAATTGCTCGCGGCGGTACTCCACGGCGGAGAGCCAGCCGCGGGGAATGTCCGGGTGCGACGCGGGGAGACTATCCAACCCAAGGTCTTTCAGATACGGCACGCTGCCGCCCGGCAGCCCAGTAGTAGGCTGGGGCGTAGCCCCAGCTTCGCGGGTGTCCGGCCGCTGGGGCTGCGCTCCGCTCCGCCCCAGCCTACTACGTTGCAGGCGATCCGGGACCGAAAGCCGCTCGGGATTCATCAGCCGATCCAAGAGGGCCGTTGCAGCGCTTGGCGGCCGGGGCTTCTGCCACGCCGCCAACCCAAGGCCATCGGGGGCCTCCAGCACGCGCAGATTGCGGACCTCCATCGTGGCCCCGTGCTCCTGGACGCCGATCCAGCCTTTCAAGTGCCGGTGCTTGAGCTCGGGATGGAAGGCTGTGTTGCACTGTTGCACCAGCTCGCCGTTCATCCAGCCGGAGATCATGCGCCCGTCGGCCTTGATGACCACGCGGTTCCACTGGCCGGACCGATCGGCCCGGGCCAGCGGCGGGACGTTGCCGTAGATGGCCATGGTGGCATGTTTGTCCAGCGGCGCGGTGCGGGGTATGTCCCAGATCTGCAGTTCCATGCCGTCGCCCGAGGGCCAGCCGGGCCGCGGCGTGCGGATGCCCACGCCGGAGTTGCCGCCCTTCTGAATGCGATAATCGAGCGAGAGCGTGAAATTGCCGTACTCCTTCTTAGTGCGGATGTAGTTGCCGCCGGGCTTGCGGAGAACAAGATTCCCGTTTTCCGCACGCCAGACGCTGATGTCGCCCGGGTGCCACCAGCCGGTCAGGTCCTTGCCGCTATAGATCGCTTCGCCCGGCGGCTCCTGGAGGGTCATGTCGGAGAGCCAGGCTTGGCCCTCATCCTTGTCCGTCCACAATGGGAACCGTCGCGCCAACCCCAACCCGAAGCGGCGATTCGGGCCGATGGAGACCTCATAAAGCAAACGGCCGTCCACCGTGAGGGAGAACTTGGCGCCCTGGCGTCGGATCTCGGCGGTGTGCGGCTTGCCGCCGCTGGGGCGACAATCCCCTCCCGCTGCCAGCGGGTCAAAGTCGCTGCCGGTCTGCACAAGGCAACCACAATCCCGGCCTTCGTGCAGGCTCAGAACAAGTTGATCGGGCGAAGCGACGTCCGGCAGCATGATGGTCCACCGGGCCGTGCCCGTGACCGACCACTGGAACCGCAGCCGGAAATCGCCAAGCGCGTAGCCCGAAAGAAGCGGCGTCGAGGGGCCGCTGTCGGCAAGCCGGCCCTCGCGGATCGTCCAGCCGCGGATCGGCAGCTCGCCGTGGTCCCAGCCGGCCAGAGAGTCGGGCCGCATCAGGCTCACGGCGGAGTCTTCTTCGGCGGCGACGGCCGGCGGGCAACACAGGGCCAGTGCGATGAGCGGGGACGACCAAGATGCGATCCGAATCATGGTTTTCTCGAGACAAGGGTAAGAGAACGTCATGCCAATCCGCAGGCGGCTTCTTATCCAAAGACTTCCGAAGTCTTTAAGACTTCGGAAGTCTGCGCAAGCATCATGGGGCTTTCTGGGGGGAAACGCAGGAGAACGTCGGGCTAAGCCGCAAGCGGCTTCAGCTCACAGTTCGAGATACTCTTCCACGGCCTCCCGGAGCACGGTCCGCTCGGGCTCCACGCCGGTCCACAGGCGGAAGTTGACCGCCGCCTGCTCGATGAACACCTCCAGTCCGTCGATGGTGGGCAAGCCCCGCCGAGCCGCCTCGCCGAGGAGCCAGGTCCGCGGCGGATTGAAGGCCACGTCGGCGACCACCGCCTCAGAGGCCAACTCGTCCAAGCCGAGCGACAGCGGATCGTCGCCGGGAATCGACGTGGCGTGGACGAGCACCTGCGTCTCGGCCGGCAGCACGTAGTCGCCCTGCCAAGCCACCGCCAAGGCCGGGGTCTGAAGCCGGCCAAGCAGCTCGACGAGTTCCCGGCCGGCCTTCTCGCTGCGGTTGACCACCACGATCTGGGCCGCCTTGGCCAGGGCCAGCTCAACGGCAATGGCCCGGGCCATGCGCCCTGCCCCCAGGAGCATCACGCGCTTGCCGGCCGGATCGGTCCTTCGACGGAGCGACTGGACCAGGGCCCGGCCTTCGGTGTTGTCGCCCACGAGGCCGGACTCGTCGCGAAGGAGGCAGTTGACGGCGCCGGTCCATTCGGCTTGTTGGGTGAGGCGATCGAGAAGTGGGAGGATGGTCTGTTTGTGCGGCTCGGTGCAATTTCCACCGCGGAAGCCCATCACCCGCATCCCCTGGACGGCCGCTGCAAGGTCCTCCGGACGGACCTCCAACGAAAGATACCGCCAGTCGAGTTGGTGGTGCGCGAAGGCCCTTTCGAGCATGAACTGCGTGGGATTGCCCGCCACCGGAAGACCGAGCAAGGCGAGGACCGGTTGGACCGATGAGCTGCACACGGCGTCTTTCGGCCCGGACGGGGTCATTGCGGGTCACTCCACACGGACTAAACGGCAAACCGGCATTTTCGCGGAGCCGTCGCCGCAATGCAATGGATCCCCCGGCTGTGCCACGTCACTTCTCGTCCCAAAGGTCGTCGTTGGCCCCGAGGTCGAAGATGTCCTCCTCGTCTCGCTTCTGGGCCGCGGTGGGCGGTTCCCAGAAGGGCGGCGGATTGCGCGTCGCATCGGTCCACGACTCGGCGTGGCCGTCCAGGAAGGCCACGTTGGCCGTCTTGCCGCCGTGGCGGAAGTGAATCGCCGGGTACTGGCCCGAGGGCGGCTCCACCAGCGGCACCTCGCGCAATCTCACCGGCCCTGAAGGCCAAGGCTCGATCCAGGTCCCCACGCTGTCGGCAAAGACCACGGTTTGAGCCGTCGTCTTGAACTCCTCGATCTTCCTCCGCCGCCAGACGGGCTGCCACGTGGGCGGGCTGTACGTCAGCGGGGCCAGATAGGCGTAGTTGTAGCCGTAGCCGCCGGTGCCCCCTTCGTAGACCAGCTCGATCTTGCCCGGATCGAGGTCCGGGCAAAGCGTGATCGCCTTGTTGGCCTCGTAATAGGCCGTCAGGTGGCCTTTCAGAACGTCGATCGCATGGGAGCCCGGCGCCACCGAGCCGAACCACCACTTGTTGACGCATCCCGGCTCCACGGTCCTCGCGGCAGGCAGCGTTCCCTGGGAGACGGAGACGTGGTTCTGCAAGGCCATGCCCAGTTGCCTGAGATTGCTCTTGCACTGCGTGCTGCGGGCCCGCTCGCGCGCCGCCTGAATCGCAGGCAGTAAGAGCGCCATCAGGAGGCCGACGATCGCAATGACCACCAGCAGCTCAACCAACGTGAACCCCCGGGGGATCTCGGGGGTCCTTCGGCGCGGAGAATGTTGACTCATGGCAAGACTCCTTCGACCGGCGCGCGCCGCGGGCGGCCCGCTGCGCCTGAGCGCGCAGAGGAAGCCGCAGTAGCGTTTGTGCCGGGATCCGCGGGTGGATCAAGACCCTTGTGTTGGGCGGCGGCTGTCCCTCGCAGCGTGCCGCTTGTCCCGCGTTGGTAGGTCTTCTGACTTCCGAGCCCGAGTCACCCGGCCTTCTCGTCGCTTCGCGAGGATTCCCCTTGCGACAATG
>CAYGZI010000207.1:0-8822 GCA_964354245.1 uncultured Planctomycetaceae bacterium | reverse complement strand
GGGATCCGCTCGCCGTAGCGGCGCTCGAACTCGCGGAACAGCTCGCTGGTGGTGGCGATCACCAGCTTCGGCCACGCGTGCTCGGCGTTCCATTTCCTGACATAGTCCGGCAACTCGGGATCGGGCGGCCCATTGTCGCCGCCGATGCTGTAGCGGAGCTGCACCATGTCGTAGGGGAATTTCGCAGCCTCCAGTTGCTCCAGATACTTCAACAGCGACTCCGGCTTCATCTTGGTGATCTTGCCCTGAAGCCCGGGGTGAAACCACGAATACCCCTTGCCGGCGACCCAGCAGAGCACCTTCTCCTGGCCCGAGGGCGAGACCCAGTAGAACGGCCGGTCGCCCCATTGCTCCAGGGTGTAGCCGATGCGGTGGCTATGGTTGGGGCCCATCGAAAAGTATTTCACTCCGTTCTGGGCCAGCGCGGGGACGATGCCCCAGGTCCAGCCCGGCACGTCGCTGATCATGGCCGCGTCGATGGTGACGCCGTATTGCTTCGATATCCGCCGGGCACAGTCCAGCAGGCGGAAGAGTTCTTCGGGGCGGCACAGGCCCGTCAGCTCGTTGCCGTAAAGGGCGTCCAAGTGGACCTGGCCCGCCTTGACCGCCGCGATGAACTCGTCGCGCTTCTGGGGCGTGGCCTGCTTGAGGTAGCTATCCACGGCCCAGAGCACTTCGGTGTTCCACTTGAAGCGGGCCCCGGGCGGGTAGCCGGCGGTCTTCCGTGCCAGTGCGATCACCTCGTCGAGGTACTTCCACTGAAGCTTCTCGACTTCGGTCTGGACGTGCGTGTAGCCGATGTCCACGTGGGAGTGCGGGAGGATGTAGACCACCCAGGGCCTCTTGGGCTTGGACGCCGCTTTGCCCTTTTCACCGGCCGGCTCCGCGGCGACCGCTGACCGGGCGACAAGGCCCCCACTGAAAACCCAGAGAACTACGAGCCAACGGACCGCGACTGGCAGACATCTCATCAGACCCCCTCCACGATTGGCAAGAGAAAACGACCGGCTATTGCCCCGCCGCACTGCCAATCGTATCAGCTAGAACCCGTGGACTGCAACGGGAGGGGAGGGAAGGGAAGGGGATCAGGGATTGGGGATTGGGGATTAGGGATTGGCGAAAGAGTGAGAAATGAGAAATGAGAAGTGCAAATTGACGCGGGACCCCTCGGTCTTCACTTTGCCCTTCTCATTTCTCATTTCTCACTTCTCATTTCTCACTGACTCACCTTGGCGGCAGGCGAGTCGCGTCAGCGTAGGAATGCGCAAACTGCCCTCTGCCTACTGCCCTCTGCCTACTGCCCTCTGCCCTCTACTCGGGCGCGACGGTCACCAGCTCCTGGCTGATCGTTTCGATCTGCTCGCCGGAGATCGAGGTCCGCTGTTCGGCGTAGCCGATCAAGAGGGCGAGGTCGCAGAGGCGGTTGATCCGCCGGGGAATGCCCTGGGTGAGCTGGTGGAGGGCGGCCAGAGCGTCGGGCTCGAAGCACGCTTGGGTCCTCCCGGCCACCGAGAGCCGACGGACGACGTACTCGGCCGTCTCCGTCGGCATGAAGGGGCGCAGCAGGCATTTGACCCCCAACCGCTCCTCGAAATGCGGCATGCGGTCCATCAGGGGCAACAGCCCCGGCTGGCCCACGACCAGCAGCGTCAGTCCGGGGCGTCCTTCCGACTCGAAGTTCAGCAGCAGGCGCAGGGCCTCCCACGTGCGGCTCGACTCCACCAGATGCGCTTCGTCGATCACGACGACGGCGTGCTTGCCTTGCTTGGCGTTCTCGCTCAGGAAGCGCTCGATCCGCCGTACGCTGTGCTGGACGCTCTGCACGCTGGCCGGGTCGGCCGCCCCGTCGAGCTCGTCGGCCAGACAGCCCAACAACGCCTCGGTGGACATCTCCGGAAAGACCAGATGGACCACGGGCGAGATATGCCCCGCGATTGCGGAGCGCAGCATCCCCACCAGCAGCGTCTTCCCCGAGCCCGACGGCCCCGCCAGGATCGCCCCGCCGCAGCGGTTCTCGACCGCATAACGGAGCTTCAGCAGGGCGGCCTGGTGCGACTGGCCCGGAAAGTAGAAGCGGGGGTCGCAGCCGCTGGCAAAAGGCTTCTGATCGAGCTTCCAGTAGGATTCGTACATTTCTAGACGAAATTCTCGACCACGAAGACCTCGGCAATGCCGGCGGCACGCAGCCGCTCGTGCGCCTGGGTCAGCTCGATGCCCGACGTCGAACGGACGTTGTGGACCAGCACGGCGACGTCGATCCATCGTCCGGCGGAATCGAACAGTCCGATCGCGGTCTTGCTGCGCTTGTACAAACGGCCCAGGTCGAGCACGATCAGGTCGTATCGCTCGCGGAGCACGCCGATGGCGGCCGCGGCGTCCCAGGGCTTCTCCGATGCCTGCTCGGCGCCCGTTGGGGGCCGGCAGACCGGCAGCAAGACCAGCCGGTCGAAGAGCGACTCTATCGCGACCTCCGCCAGCGGCACTCGGCCGCCCAACGCCTCTTCCCACCCGCACTGCGGCGCCAGGCCGAGACGCTTCGACAAGCGAGGATCCTGAAAATCCGCGTCCGCCAGCACCACGCGGAGCCCCTGCCGGGCCAATTGCCGCGAGGCGGCCAACGCCGCCGTGGTGCAGCCGTCGCCGCGCTGGCACCCGGCCACGGCGACCACCTTCCAACCGCGTCTCGCCCCGCGGATCAGGACGTCGATCAACGGCTCCAACGGGCCGCCGGCCCCTGTGTCTAATCGGCTCACCACGGCCGGCCATTGGAACCGGTCCACCTCCAACATCGGACGAAACACGCGATCCTTCGCAGGATCGGACCCGTCCTCCGGAGCCCGCCGCTCCTCCACGCTGGAATCCTCCGCGGGAGCCGATGGTCCGGACGGTTCGGCGGGTGAGTGAAGCCGCAACCTCGAGCCGGGCAACGGCTCTGCCATGCAGTCCTCGGACGCCTTCGCCGCCGCCGGGTCTTTGCCGGGAATCGCCGTTTCGACGGGAGCCGCGCCGGAGAACAAGGTCGCGGCCGAGACGCTGGCGCCGGGCTTGCTTCGCACGTGTGCAGCCGGAGCCTCACCTTTGGTCTTGCCCGGCAGTCGGTCGGCGGCGGCTGCACCCGGATCGCCCGCCCCCGTCTCGACTGCCTCCGCTTGGATCGCCTCTTGCCGGCCAATGACCTCGCGTCTCGGAGTGCTCCGCCGGGCGACGGACACGCTCTTGCACCGGGTTCTCCTTCGCGGGGACTCCGCCCGCGGCCGTCCCGAGACTCCTGTGGAGGTTTTCGCTGAGCATCCCATCGCCGTCTCCCTCATCGGTTCTGCCACGGTCTTCACCTCGGGCTCTGCCAGGGCATCGACCGAGGGCCGTACCGCCGGCCTCTCCCCGCCCGTCGGCCCGAGGGGCTCCCCGCTCAGGGCCTCTGCCAGGTGAACCGGCCTCGCGGAATCCAACACGGCGGCCGCCGGGGCCGAGCCGTGCCGCACGTAGGCCTTAATAAACGCTTGGTCGAGTGCGCTCATAGGACGTCCGGACGTTGGGCCTCTCGATGTAACCTTCCAATCGCGCTGCCCCCGGGTCCGCAGCGGAATCGCCGTCCCCCAGCGCAGGATTCGTCCCCGAAGACGGGCCCCAAGAGGGCCTTGCGGGCGGCTCGCGGCCAGTCCGATCCGTGGAAGGATAGTCCCATCTCGGGGCAGCGGCCGGGGAGTTGGCCGGGCGCGCCGGCTCTTGACGGCCCGTCGCCGGAGCATAACCGCGATAGCTCGCGGAAGGCGGACGGTCGGCACGGACGTCGGGGTTGGTAAACTGCGGATAGCCGCTCGCCGGTGGGCCGCTGAGTCCAGTCGGGCGGTCCTCGAACCGCGCCGGCGGCCGCGGCTCGACGGCGTACTGAGGACGCGCGGCCGTGCGGTACGACGGCTGGTACTGGCTTCGATCCTGTACGTCCCGATCCTGTGGCCAGCGATCCGGTTCCAGCGGGTCGGACTGACTGGCCTGGGTCCGCCACGGCATCGGGTCCCGGCCAGGGGTCTGGCCGGCGGGTTGGTCCCACGGGCTTGCGGAGAAGCCGGGGATCTCCTCTGAGTCCGGTTCCTCCGGCTGACCCGGCTCGGGCCTCGCGTTGCCGCTCTGCCACGTGGTAGGCAGCGAGGTCTTCTTGTCCGATTTCGGGGCCGGCAGCGGGTTCGCGGTCGGCGGAGCCGGCCAGCGCGGCGGCTCATCCTTGGTGGTCGTCGCGGGGGTCTTGTTCCCAGACACCAGCGGCCAGACCATTGGCTTCAGCGCCACCGCCAGCAGGACAATGACCCCTCCAGCCAGAATCCTCAGCGACAGCCGGGACCCCCGACTTCCCACTGCGCGTAGGCTGCCCTCGGAGTCCGGGACGGACTCGCCCACGTCATCCGCCAAATTGGGGATGCGGGCCAGAACCCGAAGCGGTTCGACGGCCGGCACGGCGTCGCTTGCCGACTCCCGCGGCTTGGGCCTGTGGGCCACCCGCCGGGACGGATTCTTGCCCTCCTTCGGCTGGCCTGCCTCGATCGGCTGGTATTGTCTCATCGATGGGTCCTCGCACCGGGAAATCGCCTGACGTCCAGGGCGCAGGCGCAAGCCTGCGATCCGTGGCAAAAGAATCTATCGGTATGGATCGTGCGGATCTTGACCTTTATCCAAGTCTTGTGGCCTGCGCAATCTAGGGAAACCAGGCTGACTTTCCTGCCGAACCGAAGGCTGTTTGGCGAGGGGCTCTCAGCTTTCGGAAATCGGCTTTCGGAAATCAGCAATCATGAGTCCGGCCCACTTCACTCGGTCTCCGACTTGCTCCCTCTCGGCGAGCCGCCGATCGTCAGACCTTCGGGAAGCGGCCTCACGGCGATGGGAAAGCCCAGGCGGTACAGTTCGGCGCGGAGCCGGCGCAAGGCATCGAAGCTGTCCTCGTAGGCCCACACGGTGACCGTCGTTTCCCCCGGCCGAAGGCCGCTCAGGACTTGGCGGAACTGCGAGCCGCTCGACAAGGCCGCCTCCACCGGCTCGCCCAGCTCGCCGGAGACCGGGATAACGGTCCACTGGACGATCCTAAGGTATGCGACCCGGGCCAGCCCGCTGGGTGTGCGCTCGGTCTTGTCCTCCCGCACTGCGGTGTACTTGAGTCGGAATCCGCTGTCGGGCCCCACGGTTGCGGTGAACTCGGGAAGCCGCTGCTGGCCGAAGAGTTTGTCGGCCTTGGCCTGCACGTCCGACCTGGCTGCCAGAATCAGCTTCTCGACGGGAACGTGCGTCACGAGCCCGCCGCGGAGCTGGAAATGGGCCTCGTCGCCCACGACCGTCTTGGCCAGAGGGGTCGGATAGCTGCGCACGATTTCCGGCTCCGCAGGACGCTGCCTGGCGGCCTCTTGGGCCTGCTCGATGCGCTGGAGCTTGCGGCGGGCGTCGGCGAGTTCCCGGGCGGCATCGAAGTCCTCTTTGTCGCCGGCGTTGAGCTCGCCGCGCTGCGAGCGGATCTTGTGCTCTGCCGCAGCCGCCATCGTGGCCAGGAGGTCCCGCTCGGCGCCGCGGCGCATTGCCTGCTCTGCCACGGTCTGGATCCGGCGGGTCGTGTCCATGACCTCCCGGCGCAGAGAACGCTCCACGGCCTGGTCTTTTTCCAAGGCCGCGTGCCCGTCGAGCGTCTGCTTGTCCAGAGTGAGCTTGACCGGCGCGTTCTTGATCCGCATCCCGACCACCATCACGAGCACGATCAGGATCCCCACCATGTTCGTGACCACGTCCAGGAAGGAGTCGTGGCCCACGGCGCTGGCTTCGTGCGTATCGCTGCGGGACATGGGAGGAGGGTTCAGGGTTCAGGGTTCAGGGGTTGGGGATTAGGGATTAGGGATTGGGGATTTGAGGTTGGGGGTTAAACACTAACATTCATCATTCATCATTCGGCAATCGGCAATCATCCTCCCGCCCGTTCCACCTCCAGCCCGCTGCCCTTCAGCAGGACCTTCAGCTCGAGGTAGCGGGACTCCGCCCCCGGGGCCACGCGGACCTTCAGCACCGGCTGCCAGTACATCCCCCGGCCGGCAATCCCCCAAGCCTTCATCTGCTCCCACACCGCCGAGACGAGGGAATCGGCCGATTCCTCGGTGCGCTCTCCAAACAGAACGGCCTTGCTCCGCCCGGCGCCCTCCGGCAGGACGACCAACTGATCCGGGAAACAATCGACGCGGATCGAGCGGGTGATGGGGACCGAGCCCCGGGCAGCGTCGGGCAGGCCCCAGTTCCGGCCGCGGCCTTCGGCCAGGCTCTTGTTTTTGGGCGAGGACTTCTCGCTGCGCGGGGGCTTCTTGTCACGCTGGTCCTCGGCGGGAATCCACTCGCCCGGCCGCAACGGGCGGCCCGTCTTTGCGCCCGGCTGCGAGTCCGCCAAAGCCGACGCGGCCCCCAATCTCGGTTTGCCGCCTCCTGAGGCCGGCGGCTGACCCGAGCCCCGCGACTCAGGCCCCTCGCCGGGACTCCTCGCCGAGCCGCCGCCAAACCCAAACCCTCCCGCCGGTCTTGTGCCTTCGGTGCCGGAATCGTCCTCCTCGGGTCCGCCTTCCCGGATCAAGCCGCCGCGCGGGGCAGCGCGGTACGTGGTGCGCGGGCGGCTGGCCGAGACCATCGCGGCCAGCAGGGCCCTCTGGCGCTGCCCTTCCCGGGCCGACTCCACCGCTTCGCCGACCGCCCGGGCCAAGGCGGCATCGGGCTGCGGAAAGGCCAGCCTCCAATCCTCTCCGATCAGCTCGTATCCGGTTTCTCCTTTCCAGGACTTCAGGGCCTGCCGGGCCACGTAATAGGCCACGATCCCACCCGGCCGCACCAGGAGCAGCGGATACGGCTCATCCGAGCCATCGCCTTTGATCGCATTCTGGGCCAGGAGCGACTCCCGGGCGGCGCGCACGGC
Source organism: uncultured Planctomycetaceae bacterium (assembly GCA_964354245.1). GTDB lineage: Bacteria > Planctomycetota > Planctomycetia > Pirellulales > Thermoguttaceae > CAYGZI01. Next base: position 1,897 of record CAYGZI010000207.1, on the reverse strand, counting down.
GGTGTCCAGAGGATTGCCGGGTCCGACGGGGTCGGGGAAGTCGGACTCGCGGAAGACGATTCGTTCGGGTTGAAGAACGATGGCATCGCTGCGGCACTCGATGTACAACGGGCGGCGGCGGGTGCCGTTGGGCCCTTCGTAGGGGACGACGGCGTAGGACTTGGGGCGCTCTTGCGAAGCCTTCTCGGCCTCGGCCAATTCGCGCTCGGCCTCGGCGATCTTCTCGCTCAGCCGGGTCCGCTCCGCGGCCAGGTCGTCGCGCCCCTGGCCCGTCTTCGATTTGACCCGCTGGAGATCCTGCCACTGGGCCTCCAGCTCGTCCAGGCGCCGGCGCAACTGCCGGGAGTGGTCCTCCAAATGGCCCAGTTGGAGCCGGGTCTCGGCCAGCTTGGCTTGGGCCTTCTGGTTGGCCGACGCCATCTCGGACCGCCGCCACTCGGAGATTTCCTGGGCGGCCTCCAGATCGCTCTTCGCCTCGGCCGCCTGTGCCGCGGTGGCCTGGCCGGCCTGGATTTGCGACCGGCGCGCCAGCACCACCAGCACGACGATCAGCGCTCCCATCGTGCAGACCAGCACGGCCAGAAAGGGAAACAGTGCCACCGGGTTGCCACTGCGGCGGCTTCGACGCGCGCTGGCGGCCGAGCGGCTCATGCGGCCTGTCCCCTGCGCCGGGCCGGCTCCAGGCTCACGGGCGGCGTCTTGGCCGGGAGTTCTCCGAGCCGGGCATTGAGCAGATGGATCGCCGCGGCGAGGCTCATCACCGTCTCTTCAAAGTGCCTTGCCCCGGCCAGCGCGGCCAAATTGCGGTTGAGCGTCTCCTGCAAGCCGGCCACGCACGACGCGGCATCCACGGCGCGAGTGAGCACTTCCGCCTTGTGGACCACCGCGTTCTGAACCGCCGCCAGGTTCTCCGCGGCCCGGACCGCGGTGCCTTGGACTTCCTGCCACTGCTCCCGGTTGGCTTCCACGGCGGCCTGCCACAGCTCGGCCTGACGCCGCAACGTTTCCTCCATCGACCGGATCGCGGCCTGGCTCATGCGCCGCATGGCGGCAACCTGCGAATCCGGGTCAACGGAGACCTCCTTGAAGCGGCCGATCAGCTCCGCCTGGACGCGGGCGTCCACCGCGGCCAAGAGCCCGGTTTCCGCGCGGTCCACGTAGTGCTGAACGAACATCAAAACGATCGACAGCCCCAGCGCCAACGCCGTGGTATCGAAGGCCACGCCCAGGCCGGCCGTCACCTCGAGCATCGACTCTTCCAAGGCGGCGGGCTTGAGGCTGGCGATCGCCATGGTGATCCCAATCACCGTGCCCAGGAAGCCGAGAATGGGAATCGCCCAGACGATCAACCGCATGAGCCCGTAGCCGGCGTGGGCCTGGTCGGCATCGAGATCGGCCAGGTGCTTGAGCCGCTCTTCGAGGTTGTCGGCGGAGTCGATACGGCGCACGGATTCCAGCCCGTTGCGGACGCGGCGCAAGAGATAGTCGTCTTGACCGGCCTGCCGGACGCGACTGAGACGCGCCAAGAGCATGTCGCAGTCGGCGGGCGAATGGCCGTCCGGCGCAATCGGCTCCATCAGCGGCCGGCTGAGCCCGCGCACTTGGGCCGCCACGTCCAGGGCCTTGATCGCCAGCGCCGCCAAGCCGATGAAGAACAGCATGGTCTCGACGTATTCGACCGGGTGGCCTGCGCAGTACCGCTGGAAGAAGTAGCTCCCCAGGGCATCGGCATGGACGAGTGCGAAGAAGCCGGCCCCAGCCAGGGAGCCCCACACAAGAGGGGAACGACTCACACCGTCTATCAAGCGTTGAACTCCGCTCACCTTGCGAGTCCTCATGTTTCCTGAACCCCGAACCCTGAACCCCGAACCCTGAACCCCGAACCCTGAACCCCGAA
>CAYGZI010000206.1:0-8882 GCA_964354245.1 uncultured Planctomycetaceae bacterium | reverse complement strand
AAGCCCGATGCAACCACACCCGCTTCGTCCGCGCCGGCGGCTGCGATTGCTGCCTTGAACCTCAGGTACGCCCGCTCGTGATCCGTCTCCACGGATGCCGTGCCGCGGCAGACCGCGATGAAGTGCCGTTGCGCCTCGGTGGTAGGTATTCGCTTGCCGGCGTCCAGCAAACGGTAGAAGGCATAATGCGCGACCAGCAACCGCCGTTCACCGTCGCTCAGACGACCATCGGAAGCAGCCACCGCAGAGCCTCCCCGCCGCCTAACGTTCGCGCTCAGGGGCGTGCCGCTTTTTGGCGCGTCCCCTGGAACGCGTGATTAGCGGGCACGTTCGCATCAGAATATGTCCCACCGCGTGTTCGCGTGCTTGGCCGCGCCAAAGAGATCGGGGAATAGCAGGCGATAGTCGATCCCGTGAGCCTTTAGATCGCGTAGGCCGTCCATTACTGCCTGATCTGAGATGATTACCTGCGTCAACAGATCTCCTCGCCCGGTGTCGTCGAGAAAACCCTGCAACTCGAAGAAGCGTTCTGAATCTAACCAAGTGAAGAGGCCTCGCTGCCCATGCATGCGGCCCAGCTCTTCCACCGTAGGTCGAAGCACTCTCAGCCCATCGCCCTCAAGCTGCTCGTTGTGAAACAGCCTGTAGATAGCGACCTCTCGCCCGGACCAGGTGATCCCGGATGGCGTCCGCATCTCGGATAGAAGCTCAGAAAGTGGTAAGAAAGCAGCAATGTAAGGTAAGTCTGTCCAGTCGAGGAGCGGCGTAACGAGGCCATAGTGACGGCCCAGCGCCCACCATTGGACAGGGGCAAGTGTTGCTGGATTGGACCCTCGAAGACCGGCAGTAGCGCTTTTGAAGGCTTCGAGATACCGGTCGCGCATCCCTTGATAAAAACCATCAGCCCAGGTACGCCTACCGTTGCGTTCGTATCGGCCGTCGTAAGGGTAGACGGAGGAAGCTCCTGGTCTTCCGCCGCCGTTCATATTCAGCATGTCACGTTCAAAGCCAGAGGCCAGTGGCCAGGAGGGATCTTTCTGTCCACGCCAGTAGACCGGCATAACCTGGCGATCTTTGTCAATCCAGGAGCGGAACGCCGACCAGGACTTGAACTTCATGCACTTCATTTGCTTGTACACCCGCCAACACTAATTAGATTGATCCACATAATTAGCGGTCTGAAGTGGACCCCATCCAGCTTGACTGGATGGTGAATTGGATTGAAAGCTAAGGCGGGCGGCGCCCTAGCCGCCAATCTTCTTCACCATCCAGGCAAGCTGGATGGAGTCGACGGAAGCGCACTTGGAGCGCGCCGACTGTCCGGCCGGGCAGCCGCCGGCCGCATCGGGAGTATGATGCCTCTTCTCTGTCCCGGCCGGAAACAGAGAAGAGGCATCATATTCCATTTCCTTCGACGGATCGCTACGTGATGCCGGTGATAGCATCAGGTGCGCTTCCGCCGGATGGGCCATGTTTCCTCTCCCTAGAAAGCGTCTTCCGCGGAGTCATCACTCAGAAACTGCTGATACGCCGCCTGTCGCCATGCCGTGTCCTCGGGATCCATATCCAGGATTACAACCACGGTCGCTTTCCCCGTGGGCGGAAGTGCCTCGGCGACCTCTGGCGGAATAGTCAGAGTGTTCCTGCCGGTAAGTTCGGTCTCGAATTCTATCGTCTTTGTCATGGTGACGCAGTCTCCCGTTGGCTAAGCCCAGTCAATACGGTCATTCTCCGCCTCAAGCAACGACGTGGCGAAGGCGCTAGCACAGCAGCTTCAATTCTGGGGCGTTTTCCGCCGGTTGTCAATGCTGACGCTAGCCTTTGCTGGGGAAAGGTGTCAGGAACCGTTGTTTGCACTGCCGGCCACCGGAAACGGTTGCTGATACGTTTCCTCACCCGCAAATCGTATCACGTTCGGGACCTGGGCTTGGTCGGTATTTTCAGTCGTTGGACTTCGGACTTGAGGTGCGCCTTCTGGGCCTTGTTGGCAGCGCGGATGGCAGTATCGTACGTCTTATGCGAGGACGACCTGAGGCTGTCCTCGCGGATGAACGGGATGGCGGCGGCCGCGTACTCTTCCGGGGTCGCGGCCGCCGCGAGCGAGGTAAGGTACGCGGCGATCGTTGGCTTGGGTTCGCCTGAAATCATCCAGTCGCCGCATTCGTCGGCAAAGACGATCTCCTGGCCGCTTTCCATGGCCTCGACCAGCTCGTACAAAATGCGGAAGCACGCCACGGCGTGAATGTGGTCCCCTTGCTGCGAAAGCCGCACGCTTCCGGCCAGCAAGTCGCCCATGCGCTCAAACCAGGCGTTGGTCTCCTCCGGAATGTGCGTGTAATTCTTGGAGTTGATGTCGAACGGTGCGTAGTACTTTCCCGCCAGGGAATCCCGCTGGAACTGTTTGACCTCCTTCAACAGCGACTGACCATGCACAGGCGGCGGCTTGGTCTTCTTCAGGGTCCTGCCGAACACCGCGTGGCGTTGGTCGGTGTTCATTGCCTCGTAGGCCGCTCCAAGGAATCTAAGCAGGGTGGGGGAATCCTGGTCCTCCAAGAAGGCAAATAGGTGCTTTTTGTTCATGGTCGTGATGCTCGTTTGGAAAACTGGATTGAAAGCTGGAGCGGGCGGCGCCCGTAACCGCCAGTCTGTTTCACCATCCAGCAAGCTGGATGGAGTCTGCTCCGCTTGGCCATACAGTTGCCAATTTGGGAGTGTTCCCGCGGGTTGTCAATGGGTGCCAGTGGGATGGTTGCGCCAATCTGGGATTTGCAGTTGTCCATGGTCAATGTGCAGTCATTCTCATCCGACACGCGGCGTCCGGGCGCAGCCAAACGGCGGGCAAGCCCGCCCGCTACACGTCTCGCGGCCCAGAAGACCGCGACCAACGGTCGCGGCTTTATGATTACTCAAACGTTCCGTGGAGAAACCACTGTCCATCTTGCAGTCGGCGGAAGAGCCAGAAGCGGCGGGCCCTCCGGTATCACCGACATCGCGCCAGCGCAAGCGGCTTCTGCCTACTGCCGACCGTCTTCTCGTCCCTTGCCCCTCGTCCCTCGCCCCTCGTCCTTGATCTCGGCCATCAAGTCGCGGACGTTCTCTCCTTGGCGTGCGGCTTGCTCCCAGAGCTGTCGGGCCCGCTTGCGGTCGCCGTTGGGGTCCATGGCCATGTAGGCGCCGAGCAAGACGTTGGTGGAGGGGTGCTTGACGAAGCCGCTCTGGGCAAGGGCCTCGACGATCGGACGAGGGAGATCGAAGATGCGATAGGTCTGATTCCGGCCCTCGCTGCGCACGGTCAACTGGTTGGCGTCCACTTGGACGACGATGATCGGCGTTTCCCCGAGCATGATCTCCTGGGCAGGGACCAGTCCGGCCACGATCCTTCTCATGCCCCGCCAGAACTCCTCCAGGTTGCCCAGGAGCAGCTCCAGCCTGCCCAACTCGGCCTCGTCCGCCGCGTCTTGCAGGTTGGCCTCGGCGGTTTTCAGGTGGCGATTGGCGCCGGCGAAGTCGCGTTTGCCGATGGCCTGGCGTGCCAGGGACATGGCGCGACGGAACGCCTCCCGCTTGGCCGGATCCACGACCGGCGGCGGCTGCGGTTCCTGTGGCGGCGTCTTGGGCTCCTGGGGCGAGGGCTTGGGCTTCTCGGGCGGCGTCTTGGGCTGCTCGGGGGCGGGCTTGGGCTGCTCGAACTTGGGCTTGCTTTGCGGAGGTTGCCGCGGCAATCCGGTTCGCCTTGGCGCCGCCCGTGGCGCCGTGCCCACCGAATCCGTATCAGCCGTTGCGATTCTCGCCTCTGCGGACCGTTGCAGCCGGTCGTACAGCAGCAGACCGGAGGCCGTGGCGACGGTGGCCAGCAACGCGACGAAGAGCATGCGCAGGGCCAGGCGGCCGAGGAACGACCCTCCATCCGCGCTCGCCTGCGCCGTGCGGGGCTGATCGCGCCGCTGTGGGACCCGAAAATGAGCGGTCACGGCTAGTCCAAGTAGGGGTTCATGGTAGTCTGCACTGGTTACCAGTCTTTCCAGCGTTCGGATCCAAGGTGGAAACGGACTCGCCGGAGTCCTTTGAGTCTATTATTGCTTGAGCCGACGCGTGTGTCACAGGGCGGGGCGCCGGTGCGGCCGCTACCCCGTCCCGAGCGGGGGTCGCCCAATGTTACCCAAGAGCGTATGTTGAGCGAGGGCAGCCTCCGGACTCCCCCAGGGAACTTCCCGACGACCGGGGGCGTCTACTACCAGAGAGTGGCCTGTCTCTCGGATCGTCTTTCCCGAACCGACCGGGGCCTGTAAGGCCAAGAAGGACCGAAGGAGAAACTGCGATGAAGTGGACCCAACTGCTGCAATGGCTTTGCCCGCTGGGCATCCTTTCGATAACCCTTGCCGTGGCGGGGGCCGCCGAGCCCCAGGACAACAACATGCAGCGAGAACAGCTCCGCAAGACGTTTCAGGCGGGCAATTACAAGGACGCCTACGAGGGCTTGCGCAAGCTGGCCCTCGACCCCAAGGACGACCCCCGCTCGGTCGGTGAAGACCTCCGCATGGGCGTCCAGGCACTTCAGCACCTCAATCGCGTCAGCGAGACCGACGAGTTCATCGAAGCGGTCATCGCGGTCCACAAAGGGAACTGGCGTCTGCTCTGGGCGGCGGCCGAGACCTACGAGCAGGTCCCTCATCAGGGCTTCATCATCGCGGGCAAGTTCGAGCGCGGCGGGCATCGCGGCGGCGGGCAAGCCGTCAACGCCGCCGAGCGCGACCGCGTGCGGGCCCTGCAACTGATGAGCCAGGCCATTGGGCTGGCCCGGCAGGACGCCGACCGGCGCGAGGTGGCCAACTTCTTTCTGGACTTGTCGCGGATGTTCCTGGCCGGCCGCGGCTACCAGGAGGCATGGCGCCTGCAATACCTGACCGATTTGAGCGTCCTGCCCGACTACGAGCCCGGTTGGGGCCGCTACATGCCGTCGCGCGGGGCCGCCGTGGATGAGAAAGGCAATCCCGTCTTCCATTCCGTGCCCAAGAGTTGGGAGGATGCCAAGAGCGACGGCGAGCGATGGCGGTGGTGCCTGGTCCAGGCCATGGAGTCCGATGCAAGCCGTATGTCCGAAGTCCGCATGGAGTTTGCCAACTTTCTCCAGGCCCAGTTCGGCGTGCAGACCATGGCCGAGTACGGCTGGTTCTTCGGCCGCGCGGCCGTGGACGACACGCAAAAGAACGAAAGCGGCACCTACGCCCTGCACACGCTCAAGGAGACCGAGACCATCGCCCGGCTCGCCACCGGGATCAAACGCTTCGACCTGCCCGACGAGTTCAACTTCATCAAGGTCTATCAGCAGGTCGCCGAGGAGGACAAGGGCGCGCTGCGCGAGTCGGCGCTTGTGCAACTGGCCTCGCTCTTTGAGAACCGCCGGCAATACCCCCGCGCCGCCGAGTATTGGCGCAAGGCGGTCGAGGTCGCCACGGTTCCGCAGCAGCGGGACCACTACAAGCAGCGGCTCGACCAGATCGTGGGCAACTGGGGCCGCTTTGAGCCGATCCTGACTCAGCCCGCGGGGCAAGGCGCGACCATCGAGTACCGCTTCCGCAACGGCACGGCCGTGGAGTTGACGGCCCACGAAATCCTCGTCCAGAAGCTCCTGGACGACGTGAAGGCATACATCAAGTCCCGGCCCGCCCAACTCGATTGGCAGAAGCTCAACGTCGCCGACCTTGGCCACCGCATGGTGCAAGAGAACGAGCAGAAGTACGTCGGCCGACAGGTCGCGTCGTGGAAGCTCGACCTCCAGCCGCGGGAAAAGCACTTCGACAAACGGATCACGATCACCACGCCGCTCCAGCAGCCCGGGGCCTACCTGCTCAAGGCCAAGATGCAGGGCGGCAACACCAGTCTGATCATCGTCTGGCTGGCCGACACGGCGATTGTGAAGAAGCCGCTGGACGGCAAGACCTACTTCTTCGTCGCCGACGCGGTCACGGGCAAGCCGGTCGCCAAGGCGAACGTCGAGTTCTTCGGCTGGCGCCAGGAGCAGCGCGGGGCCCGTAACTTCGAGGTCCTCACCAAGCAGTTCGCCGAGTCCACCGACGCCGACGGCCAAGTGATCCCCGATCCGGGCGCCCAGCCGCAGGGCTACCAGTGGCTCGTCATCGCCCGCACGCGCGAGGGCCGGTTCGCCTATCTCGGATTCACCAACGTCTGGTACGGCCGGATCTACGACGCCCAGTACAACCAGACCAAGGTCTTCACGATCACCGACCGGCCGGTCTATCGGCCCGGGCAGGCGGTCCACTACAAGTTCTGGGTCCGCCGCGCCCAATACGACCAGGAGGACACGTCCGATTTCGCCGGGCGCGAGTTTGCTCTGGAGTTTCACAATCCCAAGGGCGAGCGGATCCTTCAGAAGAACGTCACGGCCGACGCCTACGGCGGCATCGAGGGCAAGCTCGATCTGCCGGCCGATGCCATGCTCGGCGTCTACCGCATGAGTCTCCCCAAGTACGGCGGCGGCGCGTTCCGCGTCGAGGAGTACAAGAAGCCCGAGTTCGAGGTCACGGTCGATGCCCCCGCCGAGCCGGTGATGCTCGGCGAAAAGGTCCAGGCCACCATTAAGGCCAAGTACTACTTCGGCTCGCCGGTCACGCAGGCCAAAGTGAAGTACAAGATCACGCGCACCAGTCACACCGAGCGATGGTACCCCGTGGCCCCGTGGGACTGGTTCTACGGGCCGGGCTACTGGTGGTTCGCCTACGACTACGACTGGTATCCCGGCTGGAAAGAATGGGGATGTCGGCGGCCCTTCTTGTTCTGGATGCCTCGCTCCCAGCAACCGCCCGAAGTGGTCGCCGACCGCGAAGTCGAGATCGGCCCGGACGGCGAAGTCAAGGTCGAGATCGACACCGGCGTGGCCAAGGCGATCCATCCCGACCAGGACCACAGCTACTCGATCACGGCCGAGGTGGTGGACCAGTCGCGCCGCACGATCGTGGGCAACGGCACGGTCCTCGTGGCCCGCAAGCCCTTCTCCGTGACCGCCTGGGTCGATCGCGGCTACTACCGCGTGGGCGACGTGGTCCACAGCCATTTTGCGGCCCGCACGCTCGACGGCAAGCCCGTGCGCGGCACGGGCAAGCTCGCGGTCCTGCGGATCTCGTACAAGGACGGAAAGCCGGTGGAAACCCCGGTCTCCGAGACCGATCTGCCGACCAACGAGGAGGGCTTTGCCCAGTTGCAGCTCAAGGCGTCGCGGGCCGGGCAGTATCGCCTCTCCTACAAGCTCACGGACGCCAAGCAGCACACGATCGAGGGCGGTTACCTCTTCACGATCATCGGCAGCGGCTCCGATAGCTCGCAGTTCCGCTTCAGCAGCCTGGAGCTGGTGCCCGACAAGCGGGAGTATCAGCCGGGCGAAACCGTGAAGCTGATGATCAACACTGACCGGACCGACGGCACGGTGCTCTTGTTCGTTCGGCCGTCCAACGGCGTCTATCTACCGCCGACCGTGGTGCGTCTGGACGGCAAGAGCACTGTCCGCGAGATCGCCGTGGTCAAGAAGGACATGCCCAACTTCTTCGTCGAGGCCATGACCGTGGCCGACGGCCGCGTCTACACCGAGTGCAAGGAGATCGTCGTGCCGCCGGAGAAGCGGGTCCTCTCGGTGGACGTGGTGCCGTCGTCGAGCACCTATCGCCCGGGCGAGAAGGCCCAGGTGAAGCTCAAGCTCGCGGACTTTAGCGGGAAGCCTTTCGTCGGCTCCGCGGTGGTGGCCATCTACGACAAGTCGGTGGAGTACATCTCCGGCGGCAGCAACGTGCCGGAGATCAGGGCCTTTTTCTGGAAATGGCGGCGCAACCACCATCCGCAGAGCGAGACGACGTTGGGCCGCCCGTCGTGGAATCTCGTGCCGCCGAACACCCTTGGAATGAACGACATCGGCGTGTTCGGGGCGACGGCGGTGGATGAACTCGGCGCGGTGGCGCCAACGTCGGGCGTGGGAGGGCGGGGAGGTGGCAGCCCCGATATGGTCCGGCGCGGCGCCATGGCGTTCGGCAGGGGGGAAAGCGCAAACGGCATGGCCGTCCCCATGGCGGCAGCCGCGCCCGGCGGCCCAATGGCCGAAAGGGAAGGAATGGCCGCGGACAGGCAGATGCTCCGCGCGGACAAGCGGGCTGACGCCGGCGAGGGAGCGGCTCCCATGGTGCAGCCGACCGTCCGCACCCAGTTCGCCGACACCGCCCTCTGGGTCGGCGCACTGACCACCGACAAAGACGGCGCCGCCGAGGTCGCGCTCAGTATGCCCGAGAACCTCACCACGTGGCGGATCAAGGTCTGGGCCATGGGCCACGGCACCAAGGTCGGCGAAGGCCAGACCGACGTGGTCACGCGCAAAGACCTGATTATCCGCCTCCAGGCCCCGCGATTCTTCGTGCAGAAGGACGAGGTCGTGCTGTCGGCCAACGTCCACAACTACCTCAAGACCGAGAAGAGCGTGCAGGTCGTTCTGGAACTGGACGGCAAGGTGCTCCAGCCCATGGACCCACTGACCCGCACGGCCAAGATCGCCCCCAACAAGGAGGCGCGGATCGACTGGCGCGTCAAGGTCCTCGACGAGGGCGAGGCCGTGGTGCGCATGAAGGCGCTCACGGACCAGGAATCGGACGCCATGGAGCAGCGGTTTCCGTGCTACGTCCACGGGATGCTCAAGATGGAGGCCCGCTCGGGCGTGATCCGGCCGGACGACAAGGGCGGCAAGATGACCTTCAAGGTGCCGGCCGAACGGCGGCCGGCGCAGACACGGCTTGAAGTCCGTTACTCGCCGACGCTGGCCGGGGCCATGGTTGATGCCCTGCCGTACCTGGTCGATTACCCCTACGGCTGCACCGAGCAGACGCTCA
>CAYGZI010000205.1:8038-8923 GCA_964354245.1 uncultured Planctomycetaceae bacterium | reverse complement strand
CGGACGGTTCGCGATGGGGAGCACCGACGGCAAGGCCGACGAAGCCCCCGTCCACGAGGTCCGGATCGACGCCTTCCTCATGGACCGCACCGAAGTGACGCAGGAGCAGTATGCAAAGCTGGTGGTCGCCAATCCCTCCCACTTCAAGGCGCCCGACCGGCCCGTCGAGCAGATCAGTTGGGCCAACGCCGCGCTCTACTGCAACCTGCGGTCCCGCGACGAGGGCCTCCAGCCCTGCTACGACGAGCAGACGGCCAAGTGCAACTTCCAGGCCAACGGCTACCGCCTGCCCACCGAGGCCGAATGGGAATACGCCTGCCGTGCGTGTACGAGCGACGCCTACTCGTTCGGCGCCGATGCCCTCTCGCTCGGCGAGTACGCCTGGTATGCCGCAAACTCGTCGAAGAAGACCCAGCCCGTCGCCCAAAAGAAGCCCAACGCCTGGGGGCTCTTCGACGTGCACGGCAGCGTGGCCGAGTGGTGCAACGACGTGTACGATCCGGGCTACTACGCAGAGAGCCCGGCCGCCAACCCTCGGGGACCGGCGGACGGCGAGCGGTACGTGCTCCGCGGCGGGGCGTGGAATTCGCGGCCGGAGGGGTGCCGTGCGGCGGCCCGGGTCGGGGAAAACCCCGGCTTTCAGGACGCCTGTTTCGCCCGCGACGCGATCGGTTTCCGCTGCGTGCGGCGCGTGGCGGCTTCTGGGAGTGCGGCGATTCATCGCCGCTTTCCGGACATACCTGCGACCGGCCCGGGGCACGGGAGCTCGGCGGACGTCCGTCTGGCCAGCTTCTCTGGGAGTTCCAAGAGCGGTGATGAATCACCGCACGTCAAAAAAAGCGGCGATGAATCGCCGCAGTCCAAGAGGCGTCCCATGACCGGTTT
>CAYGZI010000205.1:0-8028 GCA_964354245.1 uncultured Planctomycetaceae bacterium | reverse complement strand
CGGTTTCGTTTACGACGAGGTCTATCTCCGTCACCAGACGGACCGGGGCCATCCGGAGCGGCCGGAGCGGCTCTCGGCGATCCTGCGGCGGCTGGAGAAGACCGGGTTGCTCGACCGCACGGTCCGGCTCAAGCCCGCGCCCGCCGAGGAGAAGTGGCTCACCGCGGTCCACGCGCCGGAGTACGTTGAGCACGTGCGGCGAAGCTGCCAGACCGGGGCCCGGTTTCTGGATTCGATGGATACGCCGGTGTCGAAGGACTCCTTTGCGGCGGCCGAGACGGCTGCCGGCGGGGTGCTCGCGGCCGTCGATGCCGTGGTGGAAGGCAAGGTGCGGAACGCCTTCTGTGCAGTCCGCCCGCCGGGCCACCACGCGACCAAGAACCGGGCCATGGGCTTCTGCCTCCTGAACAACGTCGCCATTGCCGCCCGCTACGCCCAACAAAAGCACATGCTGGCCAAGGTCCTGATCGTGGATTGGGACGTCCACCACGGCAACGGCACCCAGGCGGTCTTCGACGACGACCCCACCGTCTTCTACTTCTCCATCCATCAATACCCCTTCTATCCCGGCACCGGCAGCGCGGACGAGCGTGGCCGCGGAAAGGCCCTCGGCACAAAGCTCAACGTCCCCTTGCCTGCGGGCTCGGGCGACCGGGAGTACAAGAAGGCATTTGAAGAGAAGCTCCGGCCGGCGGCCCTCGGCTTCAAGCCCGATCTCGTGTTGATCTCCGCGGGGTTCGACGCCCACGAGCACGACCTGCTGGGCGGGATGAAGGTCTCGACCGAGGGGTTCGCCGAGTTGACGCGCATGGTCAAGCAGCTCGCCCAGGAGTGTTGCAGCGGCCGGCTTGTTTCCGTGCTGGAGGGAGGCTATAACCTCGACGGATTGGCCGACTGCGCGGAAGCGCACGTCCGGGTGTTGATGGAATAAGATGTCGTTTCAGACCTGGACCTTTGCGCTCTTCCTGGCGGCCGTCTATCCGGTCTATCTCTTGCTCCGGAAGACCCCCTTCCGCGCGCTGTGGCTCTTGGTGGCCTCGTACCTCTTCTACGGGTGGCTCCATCCGCTTTGGCCCCTGCTCTTGCTCTGCGCTACGACCGTGGACTACCTGGCGGTCCTCGGCATGGACAAGACCCGATGGAAGCGGACGTTCCTGCTCTTGAGCCTCGCCAACGCGCTGGCACTGTTGGGCTTTTTCAAGTATGGCGGCTTCATCGTTGAGACGGTCAACGGGCTGCTGAAGTGGGTGGGCGCGGGCTACGATCTCACGGCGCCCAAGGTGCTGCTGCCGACCGGCCTGGCGTTCTACGTCTTCCAGTCGCTCACCTACACCATCGGCTTCTACCGGGGCGAAGTCGAGCGCGAGACCAGCTTCGTGCGCTACGCGGCCTTCGTGGCCATGTTTCCCACGGTGTCGATGGGGCCCATCGAGCGGGCCGAGAACATCCTCCCGCAGCTCCGCCAAACGCCGAAGATCTCCGCGCAGGACCTGGCCGACGGGCTTTCGCTCTTCGTCGTCGGCCTGTTCAAGAAGCTCGTGCTGGCCGACTGGCTGGGCCTCTATGTGGACAACGTCTACAACACGCTGTGGAAGGCCGAGGCGCCGGCCCTTATCCTGGCCACGTTCGCTTTCTCCTGGCGGCTCTATTTCGACTTTAGCGGCTATAGCGACATGGCCCGCGGCGTGGCCCGCGCGCTCGGCATCCGCATCATGCTCAATTTCAATCATCCCTATCTGGCCGTTGGCCTGAGGGACTTCTGGCACCGGTGGCACATCGGACTCTCGACCTGGTTCCGCGACTACTTCTACATCCCCCTGGGCGGCAACCGCCGCGGCGCCTGGGCCACTTACCGGAACCTGTTCCTCACGATGGTCCTCTGCGGACTGTGGCACGAGGCAAGGTGGACCTTCGTGATTTGGGGGGCGTACCACGGGCTGGGATTTGTGCTCACGCGCCGCCTGGAAGAGACCTCGTTCTACCGCCAGCGCGTCCCGCGCGCGGTCAAAGTGCTCTGGGTCTTCTCGTTCGTGAGCTTTGGATGGATCTTCTTCAAGGCGAAGACCTTGGCCGACGCCTGGACGATAATTGCGCGCATCGCCCGCGGGGTCTGGGCCGATCCCAAGTTTCCGTTGGTGTTCGTGGCCATGATCGCCGCGGCGTGGCTCTACCAGGCGATTTCCGAGTCGCGGTTCCGGGCGGTTTTCAACCCGGCGCCCGTGCGGATTGCGATTGTCGTGCTAATGATCCTTGCAGTAGCGATCTTCGCCCAATCCGGGGCTCAGCCGTTTCTCTACTCCGTTTATTGATGGGTGTTCGATCCCGTGTGCCCTGCCAAGGGAAGCTCTGCTCTTCGTAAAGCCAACGGACTGCAACCCGTGGGCTCTGGACCCGTGGGCTTTGGACCCGCGCGCGTTGAGGTGCCGTTCAGTTCCAACAACGTGCGTCTTTCGCCGCGGGAGTGGCTGGTGGCCGCCCTTGTCGCGGCGGCCGCGTTCTGGCTAATCCCAGTCCTGTGGCAGCAGATCGAGCCCTTCGAGCCCGGGCCGGACTACCGGATTCCCTCGGCGGATTCCGCGCGCGACTTGAAGGACGACTATTGGATGTACCGCCGCTGGTGCCGCGAGGCATGCCGCCGGGACAAGATCCTTGTGGTCGGCGATTCGGCGATTTGGGGGTATTTCGTATCGGCCGACCAGACTCTTCCGCACTACCTGAACGAGCGGGCCGGGGAGAATCGGTTCGCGAACCTCGGCGTGAACGGCACGCACACGACCGCTTTGGCCGGGCTCGTGGAATACTACGGGCGAGCCATGGCCGGCAAGCGGGTGCTCCTCTTCTGCAACCTCGTGTGGATGACTTCCGAGGACGCCGATCTTCAGACGACGCCGGAAGAGAGGCTCAACCATCCGCGCCTGCTCCCCCAGTTCTCGCCCCGGATCCCTTGCTACAAGGAGCCGCTGGAAGTGCGGCTGGGGGTGGTGGTCCAGCGCAGCGTCCCGCTTCTGATCTGGACGGAGCATCTCCGCGTCGCCTACTTCGAGAGCGGCGATCTCGCGGCATGGACGTGCGAGCACCCCTACGAAAATCCGCTGCGGGCGATCACGCTGGAACTTCCCTCGCCGCAGGAGCCTCCGCCCGGCGCGGACCCCAGACCCTGGACCGACAAGGACGTCCCGCCGTACAATTCTCCGATGGTCGATCCGCAGGAATCAATTCAATGGGCCGCCTTCCAGCGTACGGTCAAGACCCTGCAGGACCGCGGAAACCGCGTCTTTGTGCTCGTGGGCCCGTTCAATGAGCACATGCTCACTCCGAGGAGCCGGCCGACGTACCAGAAGCTCAAGAGCGAGGTTGCCGCGTGGTTGGAGAAGGAGCAGATCCCGCACTGCCTCCCGCCGGTGCTTCCGAGCGAGTTCTACGCGGACGGAAGCCACCCGCTGGCCGCCGGCTATCGAGAGATCGCCCGGCGGCTCTGGGCCAACGAGTCGTTCGCCAAGTTCCGGCAAGGGGATTGATTTTCCCCACTTATGGGACATTCTCCCGGTCCTCGCCGAAACTTGCACGGTGCGGTAGTGTTGGAGATAGCGTAGCGTGCGGCCTTGCTGCGACGGGAGAATCGTGAGTATGACCAACATGATTCAACGGAACAGCAGCGTGGCGCCAATCCTGGCACTTGTTCTGGCGGCCGCGGTGCCGTCTTGGGCTTCGGAGGTGCCGGGAATCAAGGTGTCTCACGGCGGCGCGGACGTCTTTGTGCCGCAAGAGCGATTCCGCGGCGAGATGAGTCCGCTGGAAAGGAGCCGCTGGATAGCGATCCCGCCCGATGGGCTGCCCCGTGCAACGAGTACACCGCCCGTGCTCGCTTCGGCCAGCCTCGTGGCCGCGATCGACGGCCAGCAGAGCGTGATCTCTCTGTACGGCCGCCAGGGCAACCGGCTCACCAAGCGCGCCGACGTGTCGTGGGACGGAGGACGCCGCTTCGCCAACTACAACCTCGTGCGCCGCGATAAAGGTGCATGTCTGGGCGCCGAGATCCGCTCGACCGACAACCGCGTGCTCGCCACGCTTTATCTGGCGCCCGACGGCATCTTGGAGTTCCAGCCGGGCGACGAAAAGGACCTCACCCTCAACAACGCTCACCTGAAGTACGGCATCGTCCCATCGCTCATCGGGACGGATTTCGTCTATACGGCCCAAAGCGGCACGTCCGGCGGCTCCCCCGCATCGAATCGCTGCTACCTACCGTCGATGAACCTCTTGGTGGGCCTGGTCGAGGGCTACGGCTCGATGCTGGTCGGCGTCTGGCCGCCGGGCCAGCAGGTGGCGAGCCTCCGCACGGCCGGGTCGGGGAGCACGAAGGGCATCGACGCCTTCTCGCTCCAGACCGCTGGCCGAAGCTTCTACCTCGCCCTGCTGGAAAGGCCGCACATCTGGCACTCCGAGCCGCTCCTGCCCGATTACCTCGAAAGAGACACCGCAATCGGCTGGCGCCGGCCCTTCGAGGCCAAGTGGATCGGCCGGTTCCACGTTGCGTCGGAGGAGATCGACTATCCGTTCTACTTCCGCGACGCGCGCGTGGAATTGTGGGGCCGCCCGGTCCGCAGTTGGTTCTGGTGGCCGGTCTGGTTCGACGGCCAGCGCACGATGATCCACTTCGAGAAGCGGTTCCCGCCCAAGGGCGACCTCTTGATCTACTACCTGGAAAAGCACCCCGAGCGCCCCGCCGGCGCCGCCATCCTCTCGCCCGTGGAAGTGCTCCAGCAGGCCCTCGGCCAACAGGAGGCGGCGCGGCTCTTGGATCTCGCGGGGATCGAGGAGCGGCCCGTGGTCTCGCACGGCCTCTGCGTGTGCGAGATGACCAGCCGCCTCCAGCGGTTCTTCGACGCCGGCCGGGAAGTCCAAGAGCAGGCCCAGATCGCGAGCTACGCCGACGACGTGGGTACGTTCATCACCAACGTTCGCGTGCGCCTTTTCGAGTTCCGCGAGTTCGCCGCCCAGACCAAGCAGTTCCTCAAGGCCCGGGCCGCCACCGAGCCCAAGGTTGCCGGCGCGGCGAGCCGGCTCCTGGGACTGGTCGAGGAGTTCGAGGGGGTCTACCAGGGCGCCATGCCGCCCGCATCCCTCGGCGAAGTGCGGCAGTGGACCGCCGAGTTCAACACCCTGGCGCGCGAAGTGCGTCCCGGCAACGACAAGAAGTTCGACGCGGTGGCCGAGAAATGCCGCTCCGTCTCCGGAAACCAAGACGACCTGCTGCGGGACTTGAGCGTCCTGGTGATCCGCTTGGCCGAGAAGGCCGCGCAAGAGGCGGTCCACTCGCCCGAGCACGCCGCCCTCGCCCGGGAGGTCATTGCCCGGACACGGCAAATCCTCCGCAACCCAACGCCGCTGGAAGTCCGGCGGCACCACCGGCTGGCGCCCGATCCGGGCCGGCCGACGGAGGAGGATCAGGAAATGCCGGAGTGAAGGCTGGTGGACAACGGGTAGGTCATGCTTTAGCATAACCGCGGGGAAGCCGGTCCGAAGCCCGAAATCCGAAATCCGAAACAAATCCAAAGCTCCAAATCCGAATGTACAAAACGGTTGGCTGGGCGTTTTGGATTTCCGTTTTCAGTCATTGGGATTTGTTTCGGATTTCGGGCTTCGGATTTCGGATTTGTCGCGGGAGCACCTCGATGATCCAACCGGGAAAGTACACGACGACTCTGGCCGCGGCGGTCGTTTGCGTGGCGATGACCACGGCTGCCCCTTGGGCCTACGCCGCGGCCGGCGTCAAGGTCTCGCACGGTGGCGTGACGGCCCGGGTGCCAGGGCAGCCGTTCCTCGGCGAGATGAAGCCGCTCGAACAAGGCGATTGGGAAACGATCCTGCCGGACAAGCTCCCCTACGCAACGGACCGCCCGCCCGTGCTCTCCTCGGCCAACCTCGTGGCCGCGATCGACGAAGCGAAAGGCCTGATCGTGGTCTATGCCCGCCAGGGCGGCCGGCTGACCAAGCGAGGCGAGGTGTCGTTGGACGCGGCAAACCGCTTCGCCAAGTACCGGCTGGTCCGCGATGCCAAGCAAGACCGGCTGGGCGCCGAGATCCAATCGGCCCGGAACGGCGTGCTTGCGACGGTTTACCTGGCGGCCGACGGCATCCTGGAACTCCAGCCGGGCGACGCCAAGGGCCTCACGGTCGGCGCTCGCCTGAAGTACGGCATCGTCCCTTCGTTTGTGGGCACGGACCTCGTCTTCACCGCCGAAAGCGCGACGGCCGGCCGCCGCTCGCCGCCCAAGCAGTGCTACATCCCGTCGATGAATCTCATCGTCGGCCTGGTCGAAGGCAACGACTCGATGATGGTCGGCGTCTGGCCGCAGGGCCCGCAGAAGGCGAGCCTCCGCGTGAGCAAGGAGGGAAGCGACGAGGGCTTCGAGGGGCTTTCGCTCCAGACGGCCGGGCGGAGCTTCTATCTCGCCTTCGTGGAAAAGCCTCGCCTCTGGCACGTCGAGCCGCTCCGGCCGGACTACGTCGAGAAAGACACGGCCATCGGCTGGAAGCGGCCGTTTGAGGCCAAGTGGATCGGCCGCTTCTTCGTCGCCTCGGAAGAAATGAGCTATCCGTTCTACTTCCGGTACGAGCGGATGAAGCTGTGGGGCCGCTTCGTCCGCGGCTGGTTTTACTGGCCGGTGTGGTTCGACGGCGAGAAGACGGTGATCCACTTCGAGAAGCAGTTCCCCCCGCGGGGCGACCTTCTGATCTACTTCCTCGAAAGGCACCCGCGGCTGCCGGCGCCCGGAGTGCTCTCTCCTGTCGAAGTCATGGAGAGGGCCTTGGGCAAGGCCGAGGCGGCGCGCCTGTTGGATTTCGACGGCGTCGAGGGGCGGCTCCTCTTGGAGCACGGCAACGCCGTCTGCGCCATGACCAACGGGATGCAGAAGTGGCTTAACGACGGCGAAGAGGCCCGGCACAAGGCCGAGATCGAGCGCTATTGCGACGACGTGGCCGATTTCATCCGCATGATCCGCCAGCGGATCGAGGAGTTCGACGCCTTCGCCGCCCAGACGAAGGGCTTTCTGCAGGCCCAAGCCAGTGCCGATCCGGCGCTGGCGGACGCGGCGGCGGGACTCGAAGAGATCCTCGACGAAATCCAAAAGACCCGCAAGAGCGACATGCCCCGCGAATCGCTCGAAGAGGTCCGGCGCTGGACCGACCAGATGAAAACGCTCGCCACCGGGACCGGCCCGGGAAGAAACAAGAAGTACGAGCCCTTGGGCGCCAAGTGCCGCTCGGTGGCGGGCACGCAGGACGACCTGGCGAGGGCCGTGAGCATTCTGGGCATCCAGCTCATGGAAGAGGCCGCCAAGCGGGGCATGGACTCGCCGGCCCACGCCGGGCTGGCCGAGCAGGTGATCGCCCGGACGCGGCAAGTGCTCCGCAAGCCCACGTGGTGGGAGCCGCGGCGCCAGTATTGGCCGAAGTCCGATCCGGGCCGGCCGTGACGGGGGGAAATGATGAATGATGAATGATGAGTGATGAATGATGAACGATAAGAAGCGCCGTGCCATGCGTCGTTTAGCGGCCGCGCTTGCGCGGCGCGTTTTCCTATGGTCACTAGCGCTCGTGCTTGCGGGCGGATGCCGTGAAGCGTCGCACAGTCTTCCGAAGCCGGCCGACGGGCAATCGCCGGACGCGATTCCCCGCGAGATCGCGACCGCCGCCGGCGTGGCGATGGTACACGTGTCCGGCGGCGAGTTCGCGATGGGAAGCGACGCCGGCGTCGATTCCGTACACGTGCGCAAGGTCTCCGTCGGCAGCTTCTATATGGACAAGTACGAAGTGACGCAGGAACTCTACAAGAACGTCACCGGCAAGAACCCGTCGCGCCACGAGGACCCCAAGAATCCGGTGGAGCGGGTCCGCTGGCGCGAGGCGATCGCCTTCTGCAACCAGCGGTCCGCGGCCGAATGGCGCGACCCGCTCAGGCCCTGGGCCGGGAAGCTCAAGCCCTGCTACGACGTGAAGACCGGCAAGTGCGACTTCTCGGCC
>CAYGZI010000204.1:0-8947 GCA_964354245.1 uncultured Planctomycetaceae bacterium | reverse complement strand
CTGCCTACTGCCTACTGCCTACTGCCTACTGCCTACTGCCTACTGCCTACTGCCTCGGAGAGTAGCCCCTGATCCGTAAGGGCTTGGTCAACCCGGTCTGGTTCTTCTTGAAGTGCAGCCTGCTGGCCGGGCTGATCGGGGGGGTGCTTTATCTTCCGCACCTCCATCGCCGGGTCGATGAGGAGATCCGCCGCAGCATCGAGTCGCGGCTCGCCCAACACTACGCTCAATACCAGCCGGACCTGCAAGTCGCCGTCCGCTCTGCCGAGCTGGTGCGGGGCAAAGGCATCCTCGTGCGCGGGCTGAAGATCCGCGAGCGTGGGATCGAGGGCCCGGCCGGAGAACTCCTGCACCTCGACGAGGTCTTCCTCACCTGCGGCACCGAGATCGACGAGCTGCTCAAGGGCGAGCCGGAGGTCACGGAGGTCGTCTTGCGCCGGCCGACGCTTCGGGTCGCGCGGCGCGCGGACGGATCGTGGAGCGCGGCCCGGCTCTTGCCGCTCCCCCGCTCCGGCCGGCGGTCCCCCGAGGTCCGCGTGGAGGGCGGCACGATCGAGATCGTGGATCCGCCCACGGCGGCCTTCGTGTTGCGGGAGGTGGCGTGTACGCTGGCGGCCACGGCAGACCCCGCCACATCGGCAGACCCCGCCACAACGGCTGACCCCGCCACAACGGCTGACCCCGGCCAACCCGACGCGGGCCCGACGCGCCCCAACCCCCACCTCCGCAAGTTCTCCGCCACCTTCGTGGCCGACAAGCTCCGCCAGGTGCAGGTCTCGGGCCTGGTCGATCCGCATCGCCCGCAGTGGTCGATCGGCGGCTCGGTCGAGGGCCTCGACATCTCGCCGGAGTGGTGCGAGGTCCTTCCCGCGGAGTTGGGGGCGAAGCTGGCGAGTCTCGGCTCGCTCCGCGGGCAGGGGAAGTTGGACTTCAGTGCAAGCTACGACCCGGACGCCGAGTCGCCGTTCCAGTTCCGCGTGGCGGGAAAGCTGACGCAGGCCCGGCTGGACGATCCGCGCCTGCCCCATTCCGTGACGGACATCCGGGCGGACTTTGCGTGCGACAACCGGGGATGGGAAGTCCGGGACCTGTTTGCCCGCAGCGGCCAATCGGAGCTCCAGTTGTCGTGCCGGTGCGGCGGCTACGGCGCCAAGAGCCCGTTGCGGCTGAAGGCCAGCGTCCACGATCTGGACTTGAATCCCAAGTACGTCGATCTGTTGCCGGAGGTGCTCCAGACCCAGTGGTACCGATACCTTCCCTCCGGCCGGATCCATGCCGACGTGGACCTGTCGTTCGACGGGGCGAGCTGGCGCCCGGACGTGACGATCCAGTGCCTGAGCGTCGCATTCTCCTACGAGAAATTCCCCTACCGGCTGGAAGGCAGCCGGGGGACCATCCAGTTGCGCAAGGACGTGCTGACCGCTCAACTGACCGGCTACACGGGCAGTCAGCCGATCCGGGTGGAGGTGGAGGTCCACCGGCCGTTTTCCGGCTCTTACGGCTGGCTGAAGGCCCGCGGCGACGACATCCCGCTGGACGACAAGCTCATGGCCGCACTGCCGAAACCGACCCGGGCCGTGGTCCGCTCGCTGGAGCCGCGCGGGACGATCCACTTTGCCGGCCGGCTCTGGCGGGACCAACCCGACGAGCCCCTACACCGGCATCTGGTCGTGGACCTGAACCGCTGCGGCGTGCGCTATGAGAGATTTCCCTATCCGATCGGCAACGTGCGCGGCACGCTGGAGATGCTCGACGACCAGTGGACCTTCCGCGACCTGACGGGCACCAACGACACGGGCCAGCTCACGTGCGAGGGGTCGCTCGTGCCGACGCCGCAGGGCAACCGCCTGTCGCTGCGCCTGACTGGGACGAACATCCCGATGGAAGAGGAGCTGCGCAGCGCGCTCGGCCCCGCCGTCGAGCGGGCGTGGAACGACTTCAAGCCGCAAGGCCGGTTGGATCTGGAGGAAGCGAAAATCGACTGCTTGCCCGGCCAAGAGAAGTTCGACGTGGAGCTCCGCGTCCGGCCGCGGAGCGAGAACGCCTCGATCGCGCCGGTCTACTTCCCGTACCGCCTGGAGAAGCTCCGCGGGCTGCTGTGGTATCGCAACGGGCAAGTGACGCTGGAGGAGTTTTACGGCGAGCACGGCAACGCCCGCTTGTCCGCGGCCGGAAAGGGGACCTTTCAGCCGGATGGCAGTTGGCAGTTCCAGTTCGACGGTCTGCGCGCGGACCGGCTGCGTATGGACCGCGAGCTCGCCCAGGCCCTGCCCGAGCGCCTCAAGAAGGCAGTGGCCGAGCTGAATCCCGACGGGCCGTTCTATCTGGGCGGCGCGCTGGCGCTGGCCCGCGGCGGCCAGCCCGACGACCCGATCACCTCGGCCTGGGACCTGGAGATCGGCTTCGACCGGGCGAGCATCGACTTCGGCGTGAGACTCGAAAACATGTTCGGCACGCTTCGCCTGGTGGGAGGCCACGACGGACAGCACCTGGCCGCACGCGGCGAGCTCAGCGTCGAATCGGTCAACTACAAGGACTTTCAGCTCACGCACGTCACCGGCCCGGTGTGGATCGACGACCGCCAGGTGCTTTTCGGGTCCTGGGTCGATCGGCCCCCGCCGGGAAGGACCTTGCCGGACCGCTCGGGGGTGCAGCGGGCCCCGCGGGCGATTTCCGGGCAGCTTTTCGGCGGGACCGTCGTGGCGGACGGCTGGGTAACGCTCGGCCCCACGCCGCGCTTCGGCCTCGACGCGACCCTCTCCCAGGGCGACCTGGCCCGGATGGCCCGGGAAGTCCTCCCCGGCCGGCAAGACCTTCAGGGCGACATCCTCGCCAGCGTGGAAGTCCGGGGCACGGGTCGGAGCCTCAATCTCCTGGGCGGGCGCGGCAAGATCCAGACCCGCCGGGCCAACGTCTACGAGCTGCCGCTGATGGCCGCCCTGGTGAAGCTGGTCCGCACCCGCCCGCCCGACAAGTCGGCCTTCGGCAACAGCGACATCGACTTCCGCATCGAGGGCAGTCACATCTACTTCGACCGGATCGCCTTCAGCGGGGACCCGATCAGCCTGGCCGGCAACGGCGAGATGAACTTCCAAGGCGACATCCGCCTCACCCTGCACACCATGGTGGGCCGCGGCGAGCCCAAGCTCCCGGTCGTCCAACAGATCCTCGGCGGGGCCAGTCAACAAATCCTCCTGGTCCACGTGGGCGGCACGCTCCAGAACCCGGAAACCAGCAAACAGGCGCTGCCCGGCCTCAACCAGGCCCTCCAGCAGCTCCAAGGCGAAGCCCCCGGCCCGGACGGCGCGTCCGACGTGTTCTCGCCGCTGCGCCCGCGGTCTGCCGAAACCCAGCGGCGGCTCCCCAAGAGGCAGTGAACGCGGGGCGAATGGGGAATGACGAATGTCGAAGGCAGAATGTCGAAG
Source organism: uncultured Planctomycetaceae bacterium (assembly GCA_964354245.1). Classification (GTDB taxonomy): domain Bacteria; phylum Planctomycetota; class Planctomycetia; order Pirellulales; family Thermoguttaceae; genus CAYGZI01. Next base: position 5,522 of record CAYGZI010000204.1, on the reverse strand, counting down.
GAAACTCGAATGTCGAAGCACGAAACGCGGCGTCCGCACCTTTCCTTTGGGCTTCGTGCTTCGACATTCTTTCGACATTCGACATTCGACATTCCTGCGCCCGCAGTATCCTATACTTGGGTAGGGTCTTTTCCCGGAGGTTGACACAAGGAGATCTCCCATGAGCGTCGGTCCTTTGGGAGGATTGGCCGGCATCGTCGCCGGAACGCCTCTGGCGCAGACTAAGGGAACGGAGCTCGAGCGGACCCAGCAGGACGTCAGAAACCAGCAGCGCCGGGTCCAGAACGACGTCCGGGCCGAAAACGCCGCGGGGATCGGCGAGGCCGACGGCGAGGACCACCAGCTCGCCGAGCGGGACGCCGACGGCCGCCTCTTCTGGGAAGAATCCCCCGGACAAAAGACCTCTCCCACGCCCGAACCGGACGGAGGCCCGCAAGAACCGCAGAGCAAGGACGCCACCGGCAAGACGGGCAGCCTGTTGGACCTTTCCGGCTGAGCTCGCCCAGGAGGGCAGACATTCCTGTCTGCCGCCGGACAGACATTCCTGTCTGCCGCCGGGCAAGACATTCCTGTCTGCCGCCGGGCAGACATCGGCCGCGGCTCCGCGGGGCCTCGCCCTCCCCGGATCATACGAGATTGTGTAGAATGGAGTCTTCAATCGAACGTGCCGTGTCTCTTTCCCTAGCCCCTAAACCCCAAGCCCCTAACCCCTCTCCCATGCGATTCACCAAGATGCACGGCGCCGGCAACGACTACATCTACGTCGATTGCTTTGCCGGGCCCGTCCCCGACGACCCGGCCGGATTGGCCCGCCGCGTCTCCGATCGCCATTTCGGCATCGGCGGCGACGGCCTGATCTTCATTCTCCCCTCCGGCGTGGCCGACGCCCGGATGCTTATGTTCAACGCCGACGGCTCCGAGGCCGAGATGTGCGGCAACGGCATCCGTTGCCTGGCCAAGTACGTCTACGAGCACGGCGTGGTCCGCCAGCCCACGCTGAAGATCGAGACCGGCGCCGGCGTGCGCTCGCTGGACTTGGAGATCGAGCAAGACCGGGTCCGGCAGGTCCGCGTGGACATGGGCGAGCCGATCCTGGACCCGCAGCGGATCCCCACCGCGCTTCCGGGCAACCCCGCGCTGGCCGGAGGCCCGGTCGTCGGGGCGGAGCTCGAAGTGGCCGGCAGGAAGCTTGCGGTCACTTGCGTGTCGATGGGCAATCCCCACTGCGTGACCTTCGTCGATCGCCTGAGCGACGATTGGGTCGTCTGCGTCGGCCCGCAGATCGAAAGGCATCCTGCCTTTCCTCGCCGTGCGAATGCCGAGTTCGTCGAGGTGATCTCGCCCGGGGAGGTCCGCATGAGGGTTTGGGAGCGTGGATCGGGCGAGACGCTGGCCTGCGGCACCGGGGCCAGCGCGGTGTGCGTGGCCGGCGCGCTCGCCGGGCGCACCCGGCGCAAGGTCCTCGTCCATCTCCGCGGCGGCGACCTGAAGCTCGATTGGGCCGAGAACAACCGCGTCTACATGACCGGCCCGGCGGTCGAGGTGTTTTCGGGCGAGTGGAAGGGGGAGTGAACGATGAATGCTGAATGATGAATGCTGAATGATGAATGAAGTGCTGTGTGGCACTTCTGTCTCCTGTCTTCTGTCTCCTGTCTCCCATCTACTGCCTACTGCCCACTTCTTCCCGCACGGAGGCCACCCGGATGAAGATCAAGAGTCCCGCGCTGACGGGTCTAGGAGGATTGCTGGGGGCGGCCCTGATGCGCTCTTGGATGAGCACGCTGGACTACAGGGCTTCCCTGGTGGATCCGAGCCTTGACCCGGCGTCTCCCGAGTGCCGCGGCCGAAAGCTCTACGTTCTCTGGCACGAATACCTCCTGTTCGCGATTTGCCTTCATTCGGTCTCCGACGTCGCGGTGCTCTTGAGCCGGCACCGGGACGCCGACATCCTTTTTCACGTGGCATCCCGGCTCGGATTCCACGTGGTCCGCGGGTCCACCCGGCGAGGCGGCGCGGCCGCCGTGCGCGAGCTGCTCCGCGAGGGCGGCAACGGGCACCTGGTGCTCACGCCCGACGGGCCGCGCGGGCCGCGTCGCCGCATGGCTCCCGGGCCGGTCTACATGGCGTCGAAGCTGGGGCTTCCGGTGGTCGCCGTCGGGTTCAGCGCGGACCGTCCCTGGCGCATCGCGAGGGCCTGGGACCGGTTCGCCATTCCGCGGCCGTTTTCGCGTGCCCGGGCCGTGGTCGGCCCCGAGGTTTTCGTTCCCGACGGCCTGGATCGGAAGGGGCTGGAACACTTCCGCCAGCGGATCGAGGCCCTGCTGAACGGGCTCTGCGACGAGGCGGATGCATGGGCCGCATCGGGGGCCTGCTGGAAAGGACAGGTGAGCGTTACGCTCCGTTCCAGGCGACGAGCGGGCCGTCGCTTCGACGCGGCGCACCCGAGCGCTGGACTGTCTCCGCAGACTGAGAAGGTGGCGTCGGGCGTCTGAACCGCACGGCTTTCAGCATTCAGCTATCAGCAATCAGCAATCAGCGATTCCCATGGAACCACTCCCCGAAGAGCCGACCCCCCAGCGCGTCCTCTCGGTCTCCGAGCTGACCCAACTGGTCAAGGACCTTATCGAGGGCTCGCTCGCGGCCGTGTGGGTGGCCGGCGAGATTGCCGACCTGGCCCGGCCGCAGTCTGGCCACGTCTACCTCACGCTCAAAGACGCCGGGGCCCAGCTCCCCGCCGCGATGTGGCGATCGGCGGCCGCCCGCGTGCGCTTCGATCTGCACGACGGGCTGGAAGTCGTCTGCCGCGGCCACCTGGAGGTCTACGCCCCGCGCGGCCGCTATCAGTTGATCGTCGAAGAGATTCAGCCGCGGGGCATCGGGGCCCTGGAGCTGGCCCTGCGCCAACTCCGCGACCGCCTGTCGCGCGAGGGGCTCTTCGATCCGGCCCGAAAGCGTCCCCTGCCGCCGTTCCCGCGGCGCATCGCCGTGGTCACCAGCCCGACCGGCGCCGCCTTGCGCGACTTCCTCGAGGTCCTCCGGCGCCGCTGGCGCGGAGCCGACGTGCTGGTGATCCCCAGCCGCGTCCAAGGCGAAGGGGCCGCCGAGGAACTCGCCGCCGCAATGGCCCTGGCCAACCGCCTGACCGTCCCCATCGACTGCCTCGTCCTAACCCGCGGCGGCGGAAGCCTCGAAGACCTCTGGGCATTCAACGAAGAAGTCCTCGTGCGCGCGATCTGCGCCTCGCGAATCCCCGTGGTCTCCGGCGTCGGTCACGAGATCGACGTGACGCTGGCCGACCTGGCGGCCGACGTCCGCGCCCTGACCCCCAGCGACGCCGCCGCCCGCGTCGTGCCCGCGGCCGAAGAGATGGGGCGCCACTTGCAGCAGCTCCACGGGCGCCTGGCCGGGGCGATTCGCTCGCGGGTGGCCACGGCGCGAGGCCGCTGCGAGATGCTGGCGGCCCACCGCGCCTTCTCCCGGCCGGCGGCCTGGGTCCACGATCTGGCCCGGCGAGTGGATGAGCTGGAATCCCGCGCGCTCTACTCGGTCCGCCAATGCCTGCGCCACGCGCGCCAAGCGGTCGAAGGGCTTGCGGGCAAGCTGGACTCGCTCAGTCCGCTGGCCGTGTTGGGGCGCGGCTACAGTCTGACGCAGCGCGTGCGGGACGGCCGCATCGTCCGAGACGCCGCCGGGCTGTCGATCGGGGAGTCGATCCGCACCCGCTTCGCCAAAGGCCAGGCGACCAGCCGCGTGGAAGGCATCGAGGAGAAATGACCGAGGTCCTCGTCCACCTACTTGACCTTCGCCGCCGCAGGACGCTCGGCCGACTGCGTCCGGCTCGACGGGGGTCCGTCCTTCGCCGGGGCGTCGCCGGTCTTCGGCAATAGCTCCGCCGAGACTTGCGTGCGGTAACCGAGCACGCTCGCCCCGTGGCCCGCAAAGCCCACGACCCGCTTGTCCACCTCGACCTTGCGGGAAAGGACGCGGCCGGTCTTGAGGTCAAAGCGGACAATGCCGGTGGATTCCCGCTGCACGACCTGGGCCTCGAGGACGGGGTCGTGCATCGGGGTCACGATCTGGGTCGCGGCGCGGATCGTGGCAACGCCGTCTTGGACGTCTTGGAGCGTGTAGGTTTCCAGGGTCTTGATCTTCGTGACAGCGCCTTGGACCGACACCTCGACGTCGGAAGGAGAGGACCAGGACTGGCCGACCGCCACCGGATTGTCCGGCAGGGGGATGACGACTTGCGACTGGCTGTCGCCGCCCGGCCGGCCGACCAGCGGCTCCAGCTTGAGGACCTTGCCTTTGGCGTCGAGGGTCACGCGCGTGAGCGGGACGCCGATCGTCTTGGCCACGGCCTCGAACACCGCGGGCGCCTTCTTGTCGGTCTGGCTGTTGTAGCGCGTTTCCATGCGCCCGGAGACCTTCTGCCGCATGTCCACGCTCTCCAGGAGGTACTCGAAGGTGGCCGTGCCGTCGGGCTCCACCTTCTTCAATTGCCAGGCGCTGACCGAGAGCGTGTTTGCCTCGGCGATCTGCGTGGTGCCGGAGACGGTGGTCTCGACCTGGGCCTCCTGGCTCACCTTCCATCGCACGGTCTCTCCCGGCTGGAACCGATACCGGAGGGTGTGCTTGGCCGCGGATTTCGAGTCACTCGCGGCGGGGGACTTGGGCGAGCTTGATCCTTTGGAATCTTCCGCGGCGGCCGCACTAGCGAAGATCGCCGCGCAGAACCATCCAGTCAGGAGGCGAACCAGAGACCTCTTCATGCGTGAGACTCCTTTCTGACGCGACACGTCCGACTCAGCCAGCAGTCAGCATTCCGCATTCGGCAGCCGCCCGCCCCAGCCGAGCTTCTCCCGCAACGTCCGGTAGTAGCTGTGGCCGGGCACCGCCACCATCTTGAACCGCGCCGCCGCCTTCTGCACCCGGACCCGGTCCTGGGGCACGACCGCGCAGGCCACGCGCCCGTCCACCACCACCGCCGTGCCGCTTCCAGCCTTGGCAATCACCAACTCGTACACGCGGTCGGCCGAGTCAACCACCGGCCGATTCGTGAGGGTGTGCGGGCTGATCGGCGAGATCACAAAAGCCTGCAAGTCCTTGCGCAGGATCGGGCCGCCCGCCGAGAGGCTGTGCGCGGTCGATCCCACCGGGGTGCTCAGGATCAGGCCGTCGCAACTATAAGTAGTCACAAGTTCTGAGTCAATGTAGAGATCGAGGTCGATCGTGGCGAAGCTGGGGCCGGTCTGCACGGCGACCTCGTTCAGGCCAAGCCGCTCGGCGAGGACTTGCCCGCCGCGGATCACCCGGCAATCGAACATGAGGTGCTCGACCACCCTGCCGGCGAGCCCAGTGGCGGCGATGTCCTCAAGCACCGCGGAAAGTTCGTCGGGCGACAAATCGGCCAGGAACCCCAGCCGCCCGAGATTGACGGCCAGAACGGGCCGCTGGCGGGTCCCCATCTGATGGGCCGCGCGGAGGATCGAGCCATCGCCGCCCAGCACGATCGCCAAGTCGGC
>CAYGZI010000203.1:0-8951 GCA_964354245.1 uncultured Planctomycetaceae bacterium | reverse complement strand
GCACCAGGCGCCGTCCCAGCGGATGCACTTCACGGCGGTGTACGCCTGGAGTTTCGCCTTGGCGATGCTCTCCCCGAGTCCCGTCACGCCCAGCACCCGCCCGCCGGAAGTGACCGCTTGCCCGTCCTTGAGCGTCGTGCCGGCGTGAAAGACCTTCACGTCCGGCACCTTGGCCGCTTCGTCCAGGCCGCGGATGGGGAAGCCTTTGGCATAGCTCTCCGGATAGCCTTCGCTGGCCATGACCACGCACACGGCCGCTCGCGGGTCCCATTCCAGGGGTCCAATCTGGTCCAGCCGCCTGTCCACGACCGCCTCCAGCACGTCCAACAGGTCGGACTTCATGCGCATCAAGATCGGCTGGCACTCGGGGTCGCCGAAGCGGACGTTGTATTCCAGGAGCTTGGGGCCCTGGATGGTAACCATCAGCCCGGCGTAAAGCACGCCCCGGAACGGGCGCCGCGCCCGCTTCATCGCGTGGACCGTGGGTACCAACACGTGCTCTTCAACCCAGTGGAGCATCGCCTCATCGACCAGCGGGGCGGGCGAGTAGGCCCCCATGCCGCCGGTGTTCGCTCCCGCGTCGCCGTCGTGGGCCCGCTTGTGGTCCTGGGCGGGTGGAAGCGTGACGATCGTCTGCCCGTCGGTGATGGCCAGCACGCTGGCCTCCTCGCCGTGGAGCCGCTCCTCGACGACGAGGCGATTGCCGGCCTCTCCGAAGACCCGTTGGGCGGCGATGCGGTTGACGGCGTCGATGGCCTGGTCGCGGCGGTCGCAGACGATGACCCCCTTGCCCGCAGCCAGCCCGTCGGCCTTGACCACGATCGGCATGTCTTCCCGCTCGTTGAGAAACTTGATTGCGCTTGCCGCGTCGCGGAAGGTGTGGTGCTCGGCGGTGGGCACGGCCGCTCCGTGGAGCAGCTCCTTGCAGAAGGCCTTGCTGGCCTCGAGCTCGGCGGCCCCCTTGGACGGCCCGAAGACCCGCAATTCCTCTTCCTCAAAGGCGTCCACAATCCCGGCCGCCAGCGGGGCCTCCGGCCCGACGACCGTCAGGCCAACGCGGTTCTCCTTGGCAAAGCGGATCAGGGCCGCAAAGTCGTGCGCCGGGATGGGGACGTTCTCCGCGTCGGCCGCGGTGCCGGCATTGCCCGGCGCCACGAAGACCCGGTCCGCACGCGGACTTTGAGCGAGCTTCCAAGCCAGGGCGTGTTCGCGCCCCCCGTTGCCGATCACCAGCACGTTCACTGCAGCAAGCCTCCTTAAAATCCCCGTTGGACTGGACACGCGTGAAACCGTTCGCGTTTGCGGCGTCGATTCTAGAGCACGCCAGCGCGTCGCGGAAGTGGGCCCCCCGAGATGGAAAGGCGGTCCGTTTCGCCGCGGCACTTGTGGCGCGCGCCAGACGGCAGACTCCGCGTAGCGGGCGGGCTTGCCCGCCGCGTTCCAGAATCCTCGCGGCTCACCACCAGAGCCGCAGGCTCACTTCCAGCCCATATTCGGTCCGGAGGACGGTCAAGTCGAAGACGTGGACCAGCGTGAAGTAGAAGCCCAGGGCGAGGAAGAGGATGCCCGTGATCCGCCGCACCCACCATTCGATCTGCGTGACGCGGTTGAAGACCTTGCCGACGGACTGGGCGCTGAAGGCCAGGACCAGCGCGAAGGCCACGACGGGGACGGCCGTGCCGATGCCGTAGACGGCGGGCATTCCGACGGAGGATCCCACCTTCCCCGCCTCGGCGACCAGCAACAAGAACAGTCCGGCCGAAGCCGGACAGAAAGCCAGCGCGAACACGACCCCCAAGACCAGCGCGCCCCAGATGCCCAGGGCGTCCACGCGGCGCTTGAGCCGGTCGCTCATGCCGAGCCCGGGCCCCCCGATCTGGATCAGCTCCAGGAGGAACATCGACACCAGAATCAAGATGGGGCCCAAGAGCGCGTTCATGTGGTCCCGGAGGAACGACGAGACTTCCTCCTTGACCAACAGCCCGCCGACCACCAAGGCGCCGAGCGACGAGTAGGCCGCAGTCCGGCCGACCGCATAGAGCAAGCCCGTCATGAGGACCCGGCGGGCGTTGCTCAAGTCGCGGCTGATGTAGGAGATGGCGGCGATGTTCGTGGCCAGCGGGCACGGCGTGACTGACGTAAACAGTCCCAGCCACAAGGCCAACGCCAGTCCGGCGGCATACTCGCCCACTACTTCTTCTCCAGTAAAGTGCGGACTTCCTTCTGAACGTACTTGACGAAGGCTTCCTTGTCGGGGACGAGGCTCCAGACCTTGGGCACGGGCTTCCAATCGGTCACCTTGCCCTTGCGCACGTCCATGAGCACCAGCGTGGGTCCTTGAATGCTGTACGCCTCGACCAGCTTCTGGTTCTTGGCGTCCTGGAAATCGATCATTCTCCAGACCACGCGGCTGTCTTTCATTTCCTTCTTGAAGCCCGCCTGCAACGACTCTTCGGCATAGGCGCTGATCGTGCGGCAGGTCGGGCAGCGCACGGTGCGGTGGAAGTAGCAGGCGATCACTTGCCGGGCGGGCGTCGCGGCGGCCGCCTTGGCCGGTGCGTCTTGCCCGGGATCGCCGTGACAAGCGCTCACCAGCAGAACCGCGGCGCCCAAGCCCACGGCCGATAAGAACGCCAAGCTTCCAGGAATTGGTCTTGTCTTCATGCTTCGCTGGCTCCTTCTATGAACAGCGTAACGACAAACCGGGCTGGTCACTCCGTGACCCGCGACCCCGGTCACTCAAAACTCCTCCTCGGGCGCGGGCTTCTTGTCCAAAAACGCCTGGAGCTGCCTCCGGACGTACTCGGTGAACTTGTCTTTTTCTCCGGTGACGATCAACATGAAGCCGTCGCCGAGCTTTCTGGCTTCGAGCTCGGTGTCGCCCTGCACCCGGACCAGAACCAGCGTAGGCACCCTGCCGAGCTTGTATTTCGCGTCGAAATGCCTCTGGTCCGGCTCGTCGTAGTTGCCTTCGCGCCACTCCAGCCGGCCGGCGCCCACGTGCGCGGCAAAGTCCCGCTCGACGATCTCCCGCGACAGTGCCTCGTAGTTCCGGCAGTTGGCGCAGCGCTCCCGGCCGTGGAAGTAATGGGCGATTACCTTCTCCGCCGCGGCCGCTGGCGTCGTCCCGGCAACCGCCGGCGCGCCGGGCCCGGTCTTGCCGTCTTCCGCTTTGACCGGCACCGGCGAAGGTGCGGGCGCCGGCGCGGCGGCCGTCTGCTGCCCCCCGTCGGGTCCGGCCGATGCCTCGCGGACCCGCTTGAGGACCAACTCGACCAGGCTGAACCCAACGAACAGTAACAAGATTGCAGTCAGGATCTTCTTCGATTGCATAGGCCCTCAGTCTCCTCTACGAAAGACCGTCTCCTATCGCTATCCACAGCAGGGCGATTTGCCCGCACACTGGCAATCCGGCTCCGTCCCCCGCAATGCCCCGAGGATCACGGCGCGGGCACAGCCGACACCCGAGTGGACGGTCAAGGCCGCGGTGGGGCAGTTGCGGGCGCAGGCGCCGCACTCGATGCAGGCGTCGCGGTCGAGAATACGCGCCTTTCCGTTCTCGACGGCCAGCACCGCGCGGGGGCAAACGGCCGCGCACGTCCCGCAGCCGCCGCAGCGGGCCTCGTCCAGCTCCAGGGTCACGACGTTTGGAAGGTAACGCAACATGGCTTCTATACGAACAGTCCAACCATCCAGAGGATCGTTCCAACAACGGCGCCGGCGGTCTGGAGCGGCACAGCGACGCGCATCTCCCGGCGTACCCCCGAGAGCGATGTAATCGGCGTCGAGCCGGTGAAGTTCATGGCCATGAAGCTCGCCACCACAGGAATCAGGATACACCAGGCGGCCGCGGTCAGCCAGCCGGCCCAACAATGGGTCAGGATGAGCCCGTAAGCTGCTGCGCCCGGGAGCAAGGCCACGCCCAGCCAGGCCCCCTTGGCGGCGAATGCGCGCCCGGGAAGCCACGGCAAGAGCCAGGCCGTAAGCACGAGGCTGGCCGCCCACGCCACGAAGAACAGCACCGCCGAAGGCAACCCCACGCCCGTCACCCGGGTCCAAGAGAACCCGTCCGTGCCCAAACCGGCCAAGAGCGCCAACGCCAGCGCGATCGGGAAGACGAACCTCGGCCAGTACACCAGCTCGATGGGGACCACGGCGAGGCGGTCCCAAAGCGGAAAACGCACCTGGCGCATCTCGGGCGCGGCCTTCATTCCCGCGGCGAGGAATGCGGGCAGGTCTGCGGCCCTCACCGGGCCGTACACAACGCGAAACCCGCTCCGCTTCCTTACCTCATGGGCCGCCACTCCCACGGCGCCGAGTTGGGGCACAATGAGCGTGCGATGCGATACGACCTCCGGCAGCCCGGTCATTTCGATGCGCCGGACCAATTCGTCCGTTCCAAAGGTCCCCTTGGCCGCGGCGCACCAGACGTTGATGCCCAAAGTGTCGAGAACCAGGATCCAGGCGGTTTGGCCCGCCAGTTGCGAGCGGAGGCGGTCGAAAGTGACCTTGTAGTTCGCGGTGACCAGGACCGGGGAGTCGGCCGACGGCTCCCCCACGGCATACAGCCCCGGCTCGATCCGGCAGCGCATGCGCCCGATGCCCCAGCGGACCTTCCAAGCGTCGAGGCGATCTGCGGCGCCAAGCGACGTGGACACTTGGGCCACCTCGCCTGCGGGTGACTTCAACCAGCCAAGGACCCAGGGCCGCGCTGGCCTGGGCGTCGCCTTATCCTCGCGCAGAAGCTCCCCCCCGCCCGCAACCCACGCCTCGGGTTTAACGCCTGTCCGGCAGCAGCATCCTTGGATCGGCGGTCCCATGCTCACGCCGGGCTCCTCGCGAGGACGGCTCTGATAAGAACTGATTCTAACATCATTTCGCCGGATTCTCGAACGTAGTTTCCGTTATTCCTCTTCTCCGGATGCCTGCGGTTGCGCGGCCTGGGCCACGTAAGCGAGCAGCTCGACTTCCACGCCCCCCAGATCGGTCTCGATGCGGACCTTCCCCGTCACCTTGCCCGGCTCCTCTCCGGCCGCGAGCGTGACCGGGATCAACTGGACGGGCCTGGCCGGGGCATCTCTTCGCAATGTGAGCTGGACGCCCTCGCAGTCGGTGGTGGCCGAGAGGATGCGCAGCGCCCTCTTGCCGCGAACCACAAGCTGCTTGGTCACCTTCTCTCCCGGCCGGAGGGACCCCAGGAACAAAGGACTGGGGCTCGCGGTAACCTCTCCGACCACTTCGCCCTCGACAAGGACCGGGATCTGCCGCGCCCGCGGGGCGCTTGTGACCAGGATCAGGTGCTCGCGGATCAGTCCCGCCGGGGCCTTTTCGGCGAGTTGCACCTGCAGCTCATAGCAGACTCCGTTTTCGTCCCGCGACTTCTCGACGACCTTGCCGGACAAGTGGGGGCTGGCGCTTTTGACCTGAGCGATCGTCCATTGGCTCCCGCCGGTGTAGCGGACCGCGGCCTTGCGCTCGGCGGCGGTCCCCTGATCGACTCTTCCCAGCGCCACGCTCGCCGGCTCCACGGCCACGTTGCCTTGGATGTAAACGCTGACCTGCAATTGCACTTGCGCCCAAAAGGGTTTGTCGATCGTCACCGTGATCGTGGAGCCCTGCTTCCCGGAAAACCGCCCGCTATTGATGCTGGCGATGATCGCGCCCTTTTCGTAGGTTTTGAGCGTTTCCTTGCCGATCCGCGGGGTGGTGCAGCCGCAGCTCACCCGCACGGCGGCGATATGCACGTCCTCCACGTAAGGATTCGTCAAGACGAACTCGTACTCCGCCTTGGCGCCGCGGGCCACGACGCCGAAATCGTGCTTGGCGGTCTCGAACATCTTCCGGGCCCAATCCTGGGCCAGGGCCGGCGCGCCGGCCAGCCAGGCCAACGTCACCGCCGCTGCCATGTTGCGGAGCATAGACGATCCTCCCGGAGCGATCCCTTCACGATGCCAGTCGGGTCCTTCCCCGTGCTGCGGCCTTGGCGACGGCCTCTTCCGTCGCCGGGGTCTTCCCTTTTTCCATCCCCAGGTCGGCCAGGCAGAGATGCTCGAATTTCGTGAACCCCGCTTTCTCCAATGTGTGGCGGGCACAGTGCAACGGGCACCCGTCGATGGCCAGGATGGCCTTCGCCGATTTTGCGATCTCCATGATCCCGCTCACGCGCCCGCCGATTCCGGCCAAGCAGGACATCTTGCCTATGCCGTCGGCAGTCAGCTTTCTTGCGGCACGGTCGGCAATCTGGCCCACGTCGGCCGCTCCCGAACAGGCGAAGACCGGTTTTTCGGTGGGAGCGCAGCACGGAGGTTGAGGGTCGGTTTTGGGCGCGGGTTTGTTCTTGAGGCTGGGGTCCAAGGGAGGCAAGAGCGGAGGATCCTCGGCAGCTTTGGCCGACAGGGCGACAGCGGCCACTCCCGATGCGATTCCCGTTCCTGCGTTGCGCAGAAACCGCCGACGATTCTCTTTCGACGCCATGATCGTGCTCCTTGTACCGCGATACGGGGTGCGTGTAAACGAGTCGCTCTCCATCTGGGCCGAATCTACGATCATCGACTGCTGGTTGGGCTGCTTGGTGCTATAGTGTCTCTCGGCCGCTGTCCGCAGAACTCCTGGTAGGCCATCACCAGGCCCTCGCGGTAGTCGGCCGCCTCTTCGGGTCCGACTGCGTGGTAAATGCGGACCATCTCCAATAGCCGGTCGGCGGATTCTTCGCCCGGCTCCAGCCCCTGCTTGCGAAGGCGGTCGAACACAAGCGGCAGGACCGCAACGGCGACTGTCTTGCCGTTGATCTTCAAGGTCCCCTCCGGCGGCGGACTGCCGCAGGAGCAGGCGCAGGAGGGCCCTTGCGGCGATTGGGCAGGCGCGGCCTGGGGAGCCGTCGCCGCCACGGCGTCCACCTCGGCGGCGATCCGCTCGGCCACGATCCGCACCGCCTCCTCGTCGCTCTTGTCCAAGGCCCGCGCCGACCGGTGGCACTTCGCCGCGCGGTCGCCGAGAATCTCGGCGACCACAAGCGAAGCGGCCACCTGGCCGCTGTGCTGCTCGGTTCCTCGCTTGGCGCAGAGCCGGTCGCAGCCGTCCACGGTGATCGTCGGGTGCTCGCGGGCGAATCGCTGCTCTTGCTCCTCGCCCGCCAGGAAAAGGGGCAGGCACAGCGTCACGGTAGACTGCGGCCGGAGCAGCTCCAGCACGCGGCGGGTCGCCAGGCGCGACACCGTGCCCACTGGGAGTTCCTCCCCGCTACAGGCGATGATGCCGACCTTGCTCATGGGAGGGTTCAGGGTTTGGGGTTCAGGGTTCAGGGTTCAGAGTCAGGGATTGGCCGACGATCTGGCCGACAGTTTGAGCGATCTCAGTAGCGACTTCATCGACCGCCGCCCACCCCGTGTCGCTCAGGGCCGTGGGAGAGCCGAACGCCGCGCCGCGATGCCGCTTCAGCGCGTCGTACACCCGGACCCCGAGTGCCGCTTTCGAGCCCGATAGCTCGATGTTCTTCCGCGCGCAGAGCTTCGGGCAGCCGTCCACCGCGATGCACGGGCGCCGCTGGACCTTCTCGCGGGCCTCGGCATCGCCCATTACCAGGAGGGCGAGGCAGAGCGTCTCGGCCTGATCGGGCATCAGGGTGTCCGTGACGCGGTAGACCGCCTCGCGGCTGATCAGCCCGTGGACCTTGCCGATCCCGCTGCACGGGACGACGAGGAGCTTCTCGGTTGGGCTATTGGTTGGCATGATGGGCGTCGTTTTCACGCGACAGACAGGAATGTCTGTCCTCCTGGGGATCAAGGGGTGTTCGCCGCGAGGATCAGCTTCTTGACCTCTTCCAGGCCCGGCACGCGCCCGGCCACCTTGACGAAGCCGTCGATCACCAGGCCCGGCGTCATGAGGATCTCGAAAGCCATGATCTTCTGGATGTCCTCCACCTTCTCGACCATGGCATCCACGCCCGTCTCCTGAACCGCCCGAGTGACGGTCTCGTAGAGGTTCTTGCACCGGCTGCAGCCGGGCCCAAGGACCTGAATGATCATCTTCAGCACTCCTCGACGACGATTTCGGGGTCTACTACGATTTCCGATTTGACCGAGTTGGCCACCAGGCTGTACTTTTGGGCCGACTGGAGGGCACGGCGGACCCGGGCCTCCACGACGGGCGCAGGCTCGCCGCCGGCCGCCACGCGGATCCTGGGGCGGAAGTGGAGCCGCGTGAAGAGTTCGGTGCGGTCCAGCTCAATGAGTTTCGTGCCCTCCGTGCGGCATTCGTAAGACAGCAACCTGAGCTTGAACCGCTCCGTTGCCCAGAGGAACATCATCATCACGCACGTGTTCGCGGCCGCCACGTAGGCGTCCTCGGGCGTGAAGACGCCGGCGCATCCGTGGGCGTCCGGCGGAGCCGAGAACTCATACTCCGGCCCGTTCCCCATCTCCAGGTGGCCCCGGTGCTCGCCTTTCCATCGCACGGTCGTGTGGTAGGTGGCGGTCCGGCTCACGACGCACCCACCTCCTCTTCCGCTTGGGCCCGTATGGCCGAGAGGTATGCCGCGGGGTCCAGCAGCCCCACGCGATCAGAAGGGGACAGTCCCATTTTCGCTACGCGAAAATCGGGACAGTCCCCCAATTCCGCGGCCTGCACGACGGCCACCCAGCCCTTGCCATAAGGGTCCAGGTTGACATTCTCCGGGCTCATGTCGAGGTCCTTGTTGATCTCGACGATCTCTCCGGCCACGGGCGAAACCAGGCCGACGGTAGCCTTGATCGTTTCCATCTCCGCAAACTCGTCGCCGGGCGCCAGCCGGGTCCCGGTCGGTTTGACGTGGACGAAGGCGGCGTCGCCGCTGCGCTGCTGGACGAAGTCGCTCACCCCCAGCCGCAGTTGTCCGTCGACCCCGCACTCCTGCACCCACACGCCGTCCCGGCTGTACCGCCGGTCCGCGGCCACGCGGAAGATGAACTTGTCTA